>CAYWJL010000070.1:0-8263 GCA_964458145.1 uncultured Desulfovibrionales bacterium
TGCAAAATCTAGAAATTTTGACGGTATTGTCAAGGCTTGCTCGTAGAGAGATGGAAATTTCAGCGTGTACCGCCTTGAACAATGAGCGATGAATGGAACGCCACAAGCTGTGTTCTGCCTGGTGAAACTTTTTCTTCCAGTATCCCGCATATCCCATGGACCATTGAAGGGTTATGCGCTAACGGTTGGACAAAACGGAATTTTCTTTCCAAGGAGTTTGAATATGAAAACCAAGATCGTCGCCACATTAGGTCCTGCTTCTTCCAATTATGCGACCATGAAGGCCATGGTTCAGGGCGGGGTCAGGATTTTCAGACTCAATTTTTCCCATAGCGATGCCGCGTTTTTTGCGCCCACCGTGAAGATGATCCGGGAGATCGAGAACGAACTGGATATCTCCCTCACCGCCATGGGGGATCTGTGCGGTCCCAAGATCCGTATCGGCGAGGTGAGCGGCTCGCCGCTTGAGATCGAAAAAGGGTGGTACGTCTGCCTGGGCCTTCCCGAACACAGGGACGAGGCCGGCAAGTACCCGTTTTTACCTCTGGATTTTCCCGAACTTCTCAAAGGCCTCGAGAAGGGCATGCCCGTTTCCCTGAGCGATGGGCTCCTTACTTTTTCCATCACCCGGGTGATCAAGAAAGACGCATGTTTCCTCCTTCAGGCCCACAATGGGGGGCTTCTGACCTCCAACAAGGGGATCTGTTTTCCCGGCAAGGAGCACGCCATCTCTGCCATCACGGACAAGGATCGCAAGGATCTGGCCGAGGGTCTCGAGATCGGATTGGACGCCGTGGCCATCTCCTTTGTCCAGACCAAGGACGACATTGTTGACGCCAAGTCGCTCATCGCCCGCCACGGCACATGGATTCCGGTGATCGCCAAGCTGGAACGCAAGAACGCCATGGACAATCTGAAATCCATCGTGGATCTGGCCGATGTGATCATGGTCGCCCGTGGGGATCTGGGGCTTGAATGTCCCCTGGCTGCCCTGCCCGTGCTCCAGAACAAGATCATCCGGACCTGTCGTCATGCCCAGAAGGGGGCCATCGTGGCGACCCAGATGCTGCTTTCCATGGTCAGAAATCCCATCCCCACCAGGGCCGAGGCAACCGATGTGGGCAACGCCATCATGGACGGGGCCGATTGTGTCATGCTCTCGGAAGAAACCGCCATCGGTGCCTATCCCGTGGAGGCGGTGAACATCATCCGGGATATCGCGGCCCAGTGCGAACCGTATTATCTCGAACGGATCAAGGGCCCCTACGCGCCCAAGCTGGAGAAAAATCCGCCCAAATATCTGGCCTATGCAGCCTGCCTTCTGGCGGACAACACCGAGGCCGCAGCCATTGTCAGCCACTCCACCACCGGGTCCACGGCCAGGTATCTTTCCAGCCGCAGGCCGGTGCAGGATATCGATGCCCTGACTTCCGACCCCAGGGTCATGCGGGCCATGAATTTTTTCTGGGGAGTCCATCCTCATCTCGTGGACACCTCCATCAAGGCCCATGTCCAGCGGGCCGAGCGATTCATCCAGACTGCGCCGCATTTCGATCCCGGGGACACCGTGGTCATCACCTCGGGCGAGGCAACACCGGGGCAGAAGAAGATACAGACCAACGAGATCAAGGTGTATGTGAAGTGATCTCTTCCTCGTGCAAGGGGACAAGCATTCGAACCAATTGACCGGAGGGGAGATACAGGGCAGGAAAATATCCTCATTGTGACGACTGTTGGACAGAAGACAAGATCCGAGCTCCGAGCTCATTGCGGCAATTTTCACCATCAAGGGCAGGCATTGCCTTGAGCGTATGACAAAGCAAAGAGAAGAATGACCGAAAACAGCAAATTCCAAATCCTGTTCGTGGACGACGAAAAAAAGGTCCTGGACGGACTTCGGCGTCCCTTGCGGTCCATGCGAAAGAAGTGGGACATGCATTTTGCCACCAGCGGCAGGCAGGGGCTCGAGATACTGGCGGAAAAGGAAATGGATCTGGTGGTTTCGGACATGTACATGCCCGAAATGGACGGGGCCGAGTTCTTGCGGTTGGTCAGGGAGCGGTATCCCCATACCATCAGGACGATCCTGTCAGGTCATTCCGACAAGTCCCTCATCCTCAAGACCCTCAAGCCGGCGCATAAGTTTCTGCACAAGCCCTGTTCCCCCGAGACTCTCATTGCCTGGGTCAACAACATCCTCTTTTTTCGCAAGATTCTTCCCAACACCGAGCTGCAGGAACGGTTCAACGGCATCGGAGCGCTTCCGAGCCAGCCTCTGTTTTTCGCCTTGCTGTTCGAGGCCATTGCCAATGCCAATCCTCAGGAAGTGGGCGAGATCATTCCCTATGATGTGAACATGGCCGCCAACCTGCTCAAGGTGACCCTGAACACCTTTTTCGTGAAGACCACCGGTCTGCCGTCGCTGAGCGATTCGGCCAAGATGATCGGCATGGATCTGCTGTACGAAATCGTCTCGTCTCGAGATGTTTTTGCCGAATACAATGACGCCCAGTTCGAAAATTTTTCCATGGACAACCTCTGGCGGCATTGTCAGCGCACCGCCGGCTATGCCGCGACCATCGCCTCGCTGGAGAATCCCGCCCCCTCTTTTGTCAATACCTGTTATCTTGCCGGATTGTTTCATGATCTTGGAAAGTATCTCCTCATCACGGCCTATCCCGATGGATATACTGCCATTTTGCGTAATTTTTCCAAACAAGATAAATCATTGTGGTCCATAGAAATGTCCGCAATGGGATGTTGTCACGGGATGGCCGGGGCCTATTTGCTGGGAATCTGGGGGATGCCCATGGATATCATCGAGGCGGTGGCCTTTCACGAGCGGCCTTCGGCCATGAAAAAATTCGAGATATCTCCCCTTTGCATCGTGCATGTGGCCAATGTGCTGGACCATATCTTCCTGCGATTCACCAAGAACGATCCCATCCGAAAGCTCGACCTGGGTTTTTTGCAGAAAACCATTTCCAAGGAAAAGCTCCATGTCTGGCAAAAGACCTGTAAACACTCCTTCAACAAGGCCATGAAAGAATTGTCCGGGCTTGCGTGGTAGGATGTAAAGCAATGGAAACGAAAAACACCGAACAACGCATCTCCGTGGATCAGCTCCAGACAGGGATTTATGTCTGTCTGGAGGAACATTGGCTCAAGCATCCGTTTCTGTTGAATAATTTTGTGATTAAAAACGAAAAGCAGTTGGCCATTCTCAAGCAATTGGGCATTACCGAGTTTCGTTACGATCCGGATCGGAGTGACAGACCACCCCTGCCGGCCCCGGAAAAAGACGAGAAGGGGGATGTGGCAGAGCCCAAAGAACTGCCAGTGGTGAATGAAGAGTTCCTGCGCAAGGAGAAGCGGAGGGAGCAGCTCAAGGGAATCAGAAAGAGGATCGTCAAGACGGCCAAAAAATTCAATCAGACCGTGGAAAAGGTCCCCAATCTGATGAGCAATCTTCTTTCCCAGCAGGAGGGGTGCCTGGCCGATGCCCATCATGTCGTGGGGGAGATGGTCGAAACCTTTGCTTCCATGTCCGATACCATCATGCATCTCATGGATGCCGAGGACAAGGATCATGAGTTTACCTATCATTTCCTGAATGTTTCAGTGCTCGCCCTCATGCTGGGCAGTGCTCTGGAGCTTCCGGAAGACCAGCTCCACTGCCTGGGGCTGGGGGCGCTCATGCACGATCTCGGCAAGATGCGCATCGAAAAGAAGCATTGGCGCAAGCCACGGGAGGCCATGAACAAGCATGAATGGGAACTTTTTCAGTTGCACCCTCGATACGGTCTGGAGGTGGCAGCCAAGGCCGGAGTGACGGGCAAGGACGTCCTGTCCGTCATTGTCCAGCATCACGAACGGATCGACGGATTCGGCTATCCCGGGGGGCTCAAGGGGAGGGAGATTCATCGGCTCGCCAAGATCACGACCCTCGTCAATATTTTCGACAATCTCTGCAATCATTATGATCCCGCACGCCGGCTTGCTCCCAATGTCGCTCTGCAGCTCATGTTCAAGAAATACGATACGATCATCGACATGTCGCTGTTTTCTTTTTTCGTAAAGCGACTTGGGGTCTATCCGCCAGGGACCATTGTCGCTTTGACGAGCGATGTTCGGGCCAAGGTCATGGCCGTGAACCCCAACCATCCCTTGCGTCCCATGGTCATGCCCTATGTGGGCGGAACTGCGGGCAAGGACGCACTGGTCATGGATCTTGCGTCGGAAGATCTGAACATCAAGAATGCCGTTGCCGTCGAGGATCTTTCAGCTTCAGAATTTCGGTATCTGAAGCCCAAGGCCAGAATTTCCTATTTCATGGAGGAGTTGGATAGCGATGCATAACCGGGAGAGAGGCTGTGGAGCCGCAGCACACGGCACCGGCACAAGGAAATGTTCATGAGACCGGAAGACGTAACATGTTCCCGATGCGGGCGAATGTGTCTGGAAGAGGACTGCAGGGAGGTGGACGGCCGGGTGGTCTGCCATGGCTGTCTGTTCGGCAATGTGAGGCCGGTGACTTTTTACCCCATCGGCGTTGTCGAGAACGACCAGCACAAACAGGGAGATTTCGGCCTGGACAGGAAAGGGATTTCGCGCCTTGTGATGCATCCGGGAATGATGGACTTCATGAGTAAGGTCGAGGAGGAATCCGAGCTGACCGTGGTCTGGTACACGCACGAACCCGGCCCGTTGGTCACGGAGTTCAGAAGGCGGTGGGACGGCAAGCGGGTGGGACCCTTTGCCGCACGGACCCCCAGCCGCCCCAACGGCATCGCCATCACCGAGGTGGAAGTGCTCGGGCGTGAAGGAAACGTCATCCTCGTCAAGGGGCTGGACGCCATCGACGGCACCCCGATCCTGGACATCAAGGCGAGTATGGACAGTCTGCGCAGGACTCCCAAGAAACCGCTGAGGGATTGACACCCCCCCTTCATCCCGCCTCCCGCCTCCTGCTTCCGGTCTCATCATCCTATATCCTATATCCTATATCGTGGATCTTCTATCATCCCCCCCTCCCCGTCCACTTCCCGATACACGCTTCCAGCTTATCCATGGAAAAGGGTTTGCTCTGATAGTCGTTCATTCCGGCATCGAAGCAGGCCTGTCTGTCCTTGTCCTGGGTCAGGGCGGTCATGGCCACGATGGGGACTTGGGCGAGGTCCGGGTTCTCCATGGCTCGAATGCGTCGTGTGGCTTCGAACCCGTCCATGACCGGCATCTGGCAGTCCATGAGGATCATGTCGAACCGTTCCTGGGAGGCCAGGTAGACGGCTTTTTCCCCATTCATGGCCAGGGTCACGGAGCAGTCCATGAACTCCAGGACGTCCACCAGGACCTCCTGGTTGACCTCGTTGTCCTCGGCGATGAGGATTTTGACCTCGTTACGGCATTGTTTACGGGCTGAATGCACCGTGACTCGTGCCGGCACGGAGACAGGACAGGGGCGGGAAAATGTGGCCTGGGGAAGAATGGGTTTTCTGCCGGGGTGCAGCGGGATGGTGAGCCAGAACGTCGATCCTTGCCCCTGTTTGCTGGAGATGCCGATTTCTCCGTGCATCATGGTCACCAATTGTTTGGTCACGGCCAATCCCAAGCCGGTTCCTCCGACGTTACGGGTGTTCGAGCTGTCGCACTGGACGAAACTGTCGAATATTCGGGATCGCTGCTCGGGAGGGATGCCTATGCCCGTGTCCTGAACTTCCACGTGCAGAACGGTCCGGTCATTTCCCTTGGAAGGGTCCGAGTCGGCCCAGGCCCGAACCTTGACACTTCCTTTTTCGGTGAACTTGATCGCGTTACCCACCAGGTTGACGATGATCTGTCTGATGCGGGCCGGATCTCCGTACAGGCAAACGGGGATATCCGTGCACGCGATGCAGGAGAGGATGACCCCTTTTTCATCGGCTTGGACAGCCATGAGCCCGTGGATTTCCTCCAGGAGCCTGTACGGTTCGAAGTCATCGCGGACCAGCTCCATTTTGCCGGCTTCGATCTTGGAAAAATCGAGCAGATCGTTGATCAGAGAGAGCAGACTTTCACCCGAAAGGCGAATGAGTTCCGAGCATTTGTACTGCTGTTCCGTGAGGTTTGTTTTTTGAAGAACCTGGATCATGCCCAGGACCCCGTTCATGGGCGTGCGGATCTCATGGCTCATGTTGGCCAAAAAACGGGATTTTGATTCGTTGGCCTCCAGGGCCTGTTGTTTTGCCCTGGTTGCGGCTCCTATGGCGTTGGCCAGATTGCTGTTATGCTGTTCGATGATCCCGAGCATGCCGTTGAATCCCTCCATGACCTTGCCCAGATCGTCGCTGGATCGCAGAGGCACCCGTAATGCGTAGTTCTTGGTTTGGGAAACGGTTTTGACGACCTGAGCCAATTCTTTGAGGGGGCGTAAAACTTTTCTGAGTATTTTCTGGTTCAGAAAAAAGGCAAGCAAGGAAACCAGGGCGGCGACTGCCAGGGTGATGACGACAAATGTTCGGATGTTCGAAAAGATTTTTTGCGTACTTGCAAGAACGTACAATCTACCCAAATTTTTGTCTCCCATAAGGATGGGGCTGGCGAATTGCAGGGTTTTGTCCATGAACAGGTAGGTTCCTCCCTGCTCATGAATTCCCCGGGCCTCGAGGGATGCAATCTGTGCCTTTATATCAGGGTGATTCGCATTCTGGTTGGTATAGCTCGCAATGATTTTGCCGTTTGTATCCAAAATGTGGGCTTGTTCGACGATATCGAAGGCTTCGAGACTGCCGAGGATCTCTTGGGCCGCGTTCTGGTCGTTGAACAGCAATGCCGCAGAAACATTGGCGGAAACCATTTTTGAGCTCATTCGTGCCGTGTTCAGCAGGTCCTTTTTGTACTCCATGACTCGTTGGGCGCATAAGAAGACGCTTGCCACGAAAAGAATGAACACG
This sequence comes from uncultured Desulfovibrionales bacterium, assembly GCA_964458145.1. Taxonomy (GTDB): domain Bacteria; phylum Desulfobacterota; class Desulfovibrionia; order Desulfovibrionales; family Desulfomicrobiaceae; genus Desulfoplanes. Next base: position 6,933 of record CAYWJL010000070.1, read on the forward strand.
CATACGCCTCCGGCAAGAAGGTTGATCTTGGCCTGCAGCGGAAGATTTGCAAAACGATGTTTCACTGACGTACCTCCGGGAGGGGGGCGATGTGAGTCGCGATCTTGAGAAGTTTGGCACTGAGCTTGATGTGTGCTCGCTCGAGGGCCTGAAGGTTGACGTAGATCTTGATGGTGGATTCTGTGCGTATAAAGGCGACCATGCCGCCCTGGTGAAGAAATTTCATGTCATCGCCGATAATCAGGGTGTGGCTGTCCCTGGTCTGGGCCAGAATATCTCCTGTCCTGGAGTCCAGGTCGCAGGGAATGTGGATGATTCTGTAGTCGGCAAGGGAAAGCACCGGCGTGTCCGTCACGACGAGGGAATGACCCTGAAAGGATTCTCCCCTGGTCAGATTTTTGATATCTGAAGCCATGGCAGCATTTCCCATGACCAGGATGTTGAAGGGAGCTCGTGCCGGACCGAGGTCCTGGTGATCCCAGTGAACAAACCAGATCAGGTTGTACAGATAGGTAGCCCTGACCTTGTTAGCGTCGGCCGTGCATGGCTGGGCAAGAGCTTGGGATGGGCGTGCCGGGAATATGATGAGCAACGCTGAAAGTGGAAGAACGAGCAGGTAGAATATAACTCGAAGCCGCAATTCCGCAGACCTCGGTTGTAAAGAGTCCCAAAGGCGGGAGCAGATGTTCATGTGTGGTATGTTCATGGTCGGTTAAAAAGCAAAGGTCATGGTTGCGTAGACGCTGCGCTGGACTGTCGGTTTCAACGTATCATCTCTGCCTGAAACTGGGATTCCGGACATCTGGAGACCGTGGTCACGGGTTGGGTGAGGAGTTCTTCCAGGTCCATGTGTTTGAGTTTGTTGAGTTCCTGATCTTCATAGGCACAACAGGATGGTGGAAAAACATATCCGAATGAAATGGAGATCAACGTAGTAATGATGATGGAATGTATGACAAAATATGATTTCATTGTAGTACTCAAAATATTGTTTCGAAAATGATGTCGTTCGTGTAACTATGACAATGGTAGCGCAAGATAGTCAGGAGTGTCTTTTCTTGTGCCGTTACAATAATGAAATCGATTATGCAACACCAAATTCGTTTTTTTATACAATCGACAGCGGTTTTTAGCCGTATCGGTTAAAAATACAATTATTCCGGCAGGATCTGTGTCGCTTTGTCCAAGGGCACTTTTTTTGGTTCATCCGGCAAAAACGTACTTTCAGATTCTCCAGCTCCGTTGATTGGCGCATTGCAGACCTTTTTCATCTGGCATGACGCGGATCAAATGCCCTGAAAGGGCTATACATACCAGCCCAGGGCAACGCC
>CAYWJL010000071.1:0-300 GCA_964458145.1 uncultured Desulfovibrionales bacterium
TGTCTGCTGTACCACCTCTTCCCCGTCATCCAAAATATCGCGCTGCCGCTCGATCTCGTAATTGAGCGCCCGCTCCACATTGCGAAACGAATTCATGTTCTTGAGTTCGGTTCTGGTCCCAAGCTCTTTTTGCCCCACGGGGCGAAGGGAGACATTGGCGTCACAGCGAAAACTCCCCTCTTCCATGTTCCCGTCGCAGATCTCGAGATAAACCACGATGGCCCGAAGGGCCTCAAATACGCAACCGCCTCTTACGGGCTTCGCATATCCGGTTCGATCACGATCTCGATCAGGGGAACG
>CAYWJL010000071.1:371-8247 GCA_964458145.1 uncultured Desulfovibrionales bacterium
CCTTGGATGTGGTGATGACAATGTGACCGTGCTCGGCAACGGGCAGCTCGAACTGGGAAATCTGATATCCCTTGGGCAGGTCGGGATAAAAATAGTTCTTCCGCGCAAACACCGAGCGCTTGTTGACGGTGCAGTCCACGGCCTGGGACATCTTCACGGCATATTCCACGGCCCGCTTGTTGAGGACAGGCAGGGTTCCGGGCATTCCGGTACATATGGGGCAGGTATTGGCATTGGGCTCCGCTCCGAACTTCGTGGAGCAGGAACACCATATCTTGGATTTGGTCTTGAGCTGGGCGTGAACCTCAAGCCCGATAACGACTTCGTAAGCACTCATCCTTTTCTCCCTTAAGACATTGGCGTCACAAAAAAACGACAACCGGCTGACCGGTTGTCCGTACTCACAAGAGATCCCGGATCAAGCCCGGGATGACGTATGGTTCTCTTCAATCCTGAGCGTACAGTTCCGGATTGAGGGTGGGATCGTTGTACATCTTGAACTGGAAATAGACCTTGGGCCGCTTTATCCCGGCGGCATAGTCATCCACCAGTTCAAGGGCACTGGTTGTGAGATCGTTGTGCTGCTGCGTGAGCGTGACCAGTTTGAGTGCGCAGGACTCCTTGTGGTCCTCGCTTACGTCATCTCGAAGGGTCTGCTCACGCATGTGAAAAATCTTGAGGCTTAAAATGGAAAGCCGATCGAGCACGCTTCCCAGGGTCTCGGTATTGTACCTCAAAGCGGCATCTGCAGGCAAAAAAGCGTCCACCCGCTGTATGATTTCCTCGTCGATGCGCTCTATGAGATCGTTTCGCTTCTGATTGAGTCCGTCGATCTCGCGCTTGCACCCGGCTATGACCTCGCCGTCCACATTTTTGATCCGCGCCCGGTCTTCAACGTGCCAGAGCCTGAAATTGGTGCGATGCTGGGTGAGAACAAGTCCTAAAAGCCCCGGCTCTTCAATGGTTTCGGGGAGCGTATCATGCCAGGACAAAACGGTATCAAGCTGCGCCTCGGCGCACGCTTGTATATCCTTTTTAAGTAATTGGGCGTCGTTACTGGTGTTCATGAATATCCGTGAATTAACATTTTGTTATGACGTAAGCTCAGTCGCAAAAAAAATTGTTCCACATACAGGATGCCAAAGATTGTTTTTACAGCCCCTCCCGGGGGGCTGTAAAAACGGGCGATTCATGAATCGCCCCTACGAATTTCGGGTAGTGTTGTTTATAGATAGTTCTGCGCAGGTGCTTAGGTTGTAGGCAAGGGTTTGGCGAAAAACGAGGAACCGTTTTTGTCGTTCTTCGCGTTTTTTCGCGTTCTTCGCGGTTACATGTCCTGGGTCCGTATTCGTTACGAGCAAGTTTACCCGCTCCAAGCAGGATGCACACGCTGGCCTCCTCCTGCATATGCCCGGCCAGATAAGCTGCCATTTTCCCGGCCCCGCAGAAGAGATCCAGGTGATCTCCCTTGATGGCTCCTCCCCTGTCCTGGGAAAGACCCATGAGGGTCATTTCCGGCATGTTTTCGTTCATGCCCGGAAGCTTCACCTGGTGCACAAGGACCGAACCAAGGGGCACCCTGCCCGGGTCCGAGGCCATACTGACAAGGGGGGTCAGGGCTTCGCCCATAGCACCATAGGGGCCATCGTCGGCCAGACGAAAAAACACATAGCTCGGGTTGGTGTTGAGCAGGTCTTCGACCATACCCGGTCTGTTCTCAAGGAAGGTCCTGATCCCCTGCATACTCATGCCCTCACGGCTCATGAGCCCCTTTTCAATGAGCACCTTGCCGAGGGAAACGTACTTGTGCCCGTTTTTCCCGGCATAGAGAACATGGCGCACCGAACCATCGGGAAAGATGAGGCGCCCCGAGCCCTGAATCTGCAGGAAAAAAATATCCACGAGATCACGCACCCAGGCAATCTCCACCCCCTGGTCGGCCAGTGCGCCGTCAGAGTCGATGGCCTCCCTGTCGTGATAGGGACGGATCTTTCCGTCTTCTACACGGTAGACGAGCTGTTGTCCGGCCCATCGGTGATGAAACGATCCCAGATCAGCGATCTTGAGATCCTGCGGAACCCCGTACAAAGGATAGGGGTATTCGGAACAGGGTGCGGGGCTCGCATGGACAAGGGGCTCGTAATACCCCGTCAGCAGAGTTTTTGGTTCGAGCCTGTACCAATCGAACTGGTTTATGAGGTAGTCGGGATGCTCATCGAGTTCGGGCAAAAGCGCGATCAGCTTTGTGACCGTATCCGCCAGGTCACCATAGGTGCAGGTAAGATTGCCGTCCCTAATGGCAACGAGGTCCCCCGGTTTTCTGCCAAGATAAGCGAGACTTCTTTCAAGAGCGGGCCGAAGATCCTGCCAGGAGCCGAGTTTTTGCCGCGTGATGTCCAGCCTTGCGAGCATAGCCCTTTTTTCTTCGGGTCCAAGCATCACATACCCGGATGGCGGCTCCTTTTCCCCGGACACCACGATTTCTTCATCCGGTTCTTCTTCCACCGATTCAGGCTGCCGGGGCTCCCTGGGCTCGATGACGATTTCCTTGACAATGACCACAGGAGGCTGTGGAGGCGGCACCGACCTGGTGCAGGAACATACGGCACAGAGAACAAACAAGAGCCCGATGCCCACGAGATATCGTACACGTCGATGCATGGTATTTTGCCTCCCGTCTCCGTTTCTTCTGTGTCCTAATGCGGCCAAGGCGCAGTTTTAGGTTTTAAGTTTTAAGTTCAAGCGTTTATAAAATTTTCTTGTTCTTTATAACAGAACATTCGCTGTGTCCTAAATCCTGAGTTCTGCGCCCGGGTATTCCAGCAGATATGGAATCTGCCCCTACGGTGTGTACGGTGTCCGGTCTTCGTTTCTCCCTTTCTCCGGTCTCCGTTTCTCCTGTCTCCGTTCCTTAACCCCGCCTTTCCTACGTCTTGTCCAGGGAGGCATCGAAATATTTGCCGACCCCATAATCCCTGCGTCGGAAGAATTTATCAGGGTTTGGTCCGATGATCTGCAGTTCAGGATGTTTTTTCTGGACATCGAGGGCGATGTGCATCTCCTTGGTGCAGCCTGTGGAAAAGGTCGAATCCTTGCCGAGCCAGATGGGTGGCACCTTTTCTCCCATAAGTTCGAAACTCTTTTCGATGTCGGTGACCGTCTGAAACCGCCATACGTCGATGAGCCCGCTTCGCTGGACCTTTTCCCACATATACATGAGATCGTCCCCGTCCATGCCCTGCTCGAAGTGCTCGGCCGGATTGATGATAAGGGCTCCTGCAAGTTTCTTGCGCAGATACCCCACAAAGGTATTGAGGACCCGCTTGGCCGTTTTGAGCTGACCGGGAACGCTGCCGATGATGGCGCTGTAGAACATGACCAGCTCACCCTCGGAACGCTTCCTGCGCATGGCGCTCATGATCTTTTCGGCCTTGGAAAGAATCTGCTTTTCCGTGATCTTTATAACCCGTGGCGAGCGCTTCTTGAGATGAAATCCCAGGCGTCCGTCCGGCTGGCGGTAATAGGAAATGATATTTCTGGTGAAGGCGTGGGTATTTAAAATCAGACGCCGGTAATTGCGCGCCCCCTTGGCGAGGATGAGATCAGATTCCTTCCAGGCCCTGGCAAAGGTCACGCTGGTTCGGTAGAGGTTGAGTCGCTCTCTTGTACCATCGGAAATGACCACAAAGGAGTTTTCCCGCAAGGTCTTTAAAAGCTTGTTTTTGGATGCTTCGGGATCGGCAAAAAAAATCGCCTCGCCAAGCCCCATGGCGAAAAAGGGATCGAACTCCCGGTCCCAGAAGGTCGGCGTCTCGAAATAAAACCCTTCCTTGAGGGCCAAAATGACCTTATGCCCCTGTCTGAGCAGGGACTTGATGATCAAAAGATCGAACATGATCCCACCGCTGGTGTCGGGCAGGAAAAGAATACGCAAGGGGTTGAGGGCTCCGGGCCCAATCAGGGGCCGCAGGATGGCGTCGAATTCGCTACTAAACCCGTTGGTTTCCTGGCAGAATCTGCGGGCATCGAGGGCATCGGTATCCTTTTCCCAGATCATGCTGCATGTGGACAGGCTGAAAAGGCGCTTTAATTCGAGAATGTCGAGTTCCCATCTAAGATCCTGGATGCGCTGACAGCCAAGCATGGACGAGGGGCAGGCGCTCAGATAGCTGTTGAAGGCCTGGGAATAGATAAAGTCATTGGCCCGCTTGTTCATGAGCCGTTTTTTCTCGCGCATGGGATCTTCCACAGCGCACTGACACATGAAGATGGTCACCAGCTGCTTGAGAAGCCGGGAAGGAATGAGAAAGGTCGAGGAAAGGGCCGCCTTGAATTTGTGGCGTGACAGGGAGAGAATTTTTCTTCGCGTATACCTGTCCTTAATATTGTCCTGCACAAGCCGGACAAGCAGCTTCCACTCGTATTTGTACTCCTCCTTGAGGGGGTTTGTCAGCTCGGTCCCCAAAAGATTCTTGAGCATCCAGTCCGAGCAGGGTGCAAAAATCTGGTCCGGACTCACATCGACCATGAACCGGATTTGCTCAGGCGAGGCATTGAGGTCGGGCTTGATGGCGTACTCGATGTTGTTCTCCGTGAAAAAATAGAGCAGCCATGCGTCGAGATGGGGGTCGTGACCGTAGAAAAGCTCGGTGGTGGAATCAAATGGTGGCAGCGTGCTCATGAACGTTCCCGGATAAATCCCTTGGCCTTGAGTTTTGAGATGTAGGACGATGCGTGTGAATGGATGAGTCGTATCCGTGTCCTGGCCCTTGAAACTTCTATTCTGTCACCTGCTTCAAGACAAAACCCCTTTTGCCCGTCCAGTGTGAGATAGACCTCACCGCTGTTTGGCATGACCGTCACACAAAGCGGTTTGTCAAAGGGCAGAACAAGGGGGGGCACGGTGTTCAGAAACGGACAGATGGGGGTCAGGATGAACACGTCGAGGTCGGGATAGACCAGCGGTCCTCCGGCAGAGACACAATATCCCGTAGAACCGGTGGGGGTGGCAACCATAAGGCCGTCTGCTCGTACATGCCACTGGCAGCTTGTTCCGTAGGACACGTCAAGATTTATGAGTCGGGCCAGAGCACCTCGATTTATGACCAGATCGTTGAACGCCTTGCCCGTACACACAGACTTTTGCTCGCCTTGCTTGTACAGCGCGTACTTGAGGACCACCCTCGAAGAAACCGAATAGCGGCCCTGAAGCAGTTCCCCGAGCATGTCCTGCCAGGTTTCAGGCGTGGTCTCGGTCAAGAAACCGACATTGCCCAGGTTGACTCCGAGCATGGGAATACCCCGACCATTGATTTTTCGGGCAACAGACAGCATGGTGCCGTCTCCTCCGAGAACGATGACCAGGTCGGATTTTTCACTGCCGAGTTCAAGGACCTCGCAGTCCATGGTATTGGGAACCACACGGGCATGGACATCTCGTGCATCGATCCATGTCTTCATCTCCCGGGCGAGGATCCGGGCTTTTTCGTGGCCGGCTTTGACAACAAGGGTAATATGCTCAATCACGTCGTTCATGATCGTCTGTCTAGCCAAATATGATCCGGGATTCAAGAAAAGATGCTTCGGACAATCGCCTGCTCCACCGACCTCTCGCGGACGGCGAGCAGGAAAGGCTTTGGCTTTTTTTCAAGGACAAAGACAAAAAAAGGTAAAGTTCTTGTCTCATGCGGCCGATACTATGTATGAGGGGAAATAAAAAACCATGACAATTCATTCCTACATGCTTAAAAACATGATGCGCAGCTATGACCGCCAGATCGGCAATGGTCAAAGGCTTGAGCATATCAGGAAATATCTTTCTCCTCTCACCGCAAAGAAGACGGAAGAGAATGATGCCGGGGAAAAAAGACGTGATCGGCTGGTGCAGCAAATCTCCCGGGAAATCATGGACAACCTGCTCGGATCGGGAAGCAGCAATCCCATTGTGCAGGAAATCAAGGAGGAGCTCGACCGGGAATTTCCCGAAAAACTCTTCTTTTCATACGGGGTAGCCGACAGCGAACTCAAGATCATGCGAGTAACGGGCAACACCTCCGTCACCCTCTCCCCCGAAGACAGAGACAAGGTCATGGACAGAGTCAGGGAGATCACGCGGGAAAAAGTGGGAAGGACCCTGAACTGCACCTGACACCCACTGAATCATTCATCCAATAATAAAAGCAAAAAACATGACTATACGAAACATCACCGCCCAGATCGACCAGTACAAGGCCGGCTCCCTGACAAAGTCCAAGGGCGCCAAGAACGCGGCCCAGAAGGGTGGGCAGATATCCTCACCCGACACCATCTCCCTGTCGAACAAAGCCAAGCTTTTGCAAAGCGCAGGTGAAGCCGCCAACACATCAACGGGTGTTCGTTCTGAAAAGACAGAGGCTTTGAAGGAGCAAATCGAATCCGGGCAGTACCGGCCCGATGCTCAAAAGATCGCCAGAAACATGTTGCAGGATGACCTCGACATTCTGGGATAGAACGTCACCTTTTCTTTTTCGCCCCAACAACGCCAAGAGCCCGTTCGATCATGTACTGCGTACAACCGAACGGGCTCTTGGCGTTTTTTTTTGAAAAAATCACCTACAAATCCTTGAGCATAAACGGCTGACACATGGCGGGATCGAGCTGGGGCGCCTGAACTCCCACCTGGGTGAGTTTGTTGATGAGGATGGGACCGCATAGATTGAGGCAGGTTTTTTCGGGTTCGCCATGGGGAATGCTTACGGTGACGATGACGGAAAGTTCATCGATTATGGACGTACCGAGAAGATCAGCGTCATGGTCCTCTACCTTGATGCCGTAGCCTGGAACGAAATCAAACGGATCGGTGACGATCAGCCCCACCGAACTCTCATCCACATCCTGAAGCATCAGAAAGGGCGAGTCCTCACGGATTTTAAAGAGTATGAACCTCCGGCTGGTCTCGAAACCAACGAGTCCCCGGGGAAAAGAAATGATCTTGTCAAGACCGATCAATTTTTCCCCAAGCCGGGAAACAATCAGCTGTTCTGTTTTGGTTTCCATAATTCGGTCACGGCAAGAAGATCGTCACTTAGGGTTTGGGCTGCCATTTTATTCTGTTCCTGAATTTTTTTATAAATCTCGTCACGATATACCGGCATCCCGTCAGGTACATCGATGCCTAACTTGATACGCTGCCCCTTTACGGACAACACCGTGATCGTGATATCATCGCCAAGATGAAGGCTCTCACCCGGGCGTCTTGAGAGAATGAGCATGGACTCTGTGGTTAGATGTAATCGAGAAGACTCATCTTCATGATCCTTGACGTTGATGTCAATACCGCCTGATAGACGATTTCCTGCCTTTTGAGCTCTGTCATGAGTTCGGCGATATCCGCGTCCTCGATCTTGCTCATCTGCTCCTGCTGACTGAGCTGAAGTCCCGAAAGTATCTTCTTGCTCACCACAAGACGGTTTTCCCGGGCCCCCACATCCGCAGCCTGATTGAGAAGCTTGCCCTGGGCAACGGACAGTTCCTCGAGTCCGTTTGCTATGCCCGACTGGTCGTTGTTCTCAAGGGCGGCAATGAGCTTGCCCATGGTCACGAACAGGTTGGAGCCGTCTTCATCCTCGCTGTGATAGGTGCCGGTTCCGTATTCAAGACTTCCGCCGAAGATATCCGATCCCACATTGTTGATGGCCAATCGGTTGTCCGCTGAGATGTCGACGTTGATATCCGCGCTTTTGGGCTGGATGACGAATTGATCGCCCGTTGTCAGTTGGTTGTTGGTTCCTTTTTTAGAAAGAGTGAGGCTTGCGCCGGGGACAAGGAATTTGGGGGTCTTGGAATTTTCGGTTTCCTTGCCGGTGACCCAGGAACGACCGCCATCGAGGCTGTAGGA
>CAYWJL010000072.1:0-8242 GCA_964458145.1 uncultured Desulfovibrionales bacterium
CCATGGGCGGCCCGTCACCCAGGACAAGCCGGGCCACCTGCTCGAGCTTATGGTTCATCTGCTCGATGGACGTACCCGCCGGTCCCTCCATTTCAACGTAATACAGGGAATAGTCGTCCGGAAAAAATTTTACCCGGATGAGGGGGACCTTACCTGAAAAGGACAGCCCGGCAATGACCGCAGCTCCGGCAAAGAGCAGGGTTATCATGAGGATGGACAGGACGCGGAACCGAAGGGTCAGGCCGAGGCAGAATCCGGTTACCTTTCTGATTCCGCGCATGAGCCAGAATTCCCGTTGCAGGGTTCGTGCGGCCCCGGGTTTGGGGCCCCAGTCCAGATAATGGGTGGGCAGGATGAACAGACATTCGATGACCGAGGCGAGCAGGGCAAAGGATACCGCCTTGGGAACTATGGCAAAGAATTCTCCGGTGGACCCGGTCATGATGAGCATGGGCATGAACGCGGACACCGTGGTCAGGGTGGCCGCGATAATGGGCAGAAAGACCTCGGTGGTCCCGTCCACAACGGCTTCCATGAGCCCCTGGCCCTCTTGGAGATGGCGGAAGATGTTTTCCACCACCATGATGGCGTCATCCACGATGATCCCCGAGACCAGGACAAAGGCGAACAGGCTGACTTCATTGAGTGAATTGCCCGTGGCCCGCATGATGACCATGGTCAGCAGAAAGGCAAAGGGAACGCCCACCGTGGTCAGGCAGGAGTTGCGAAGCCCCATGAACAGCCAGATGAGCACAAAGACCAGGCAGATCCCCAGGAGCAGATTGGAGCCCAGGGTGCGGATGGAATCGCTGACATTGATCGTGGAATCCTGGGTCAGGACCACTTCCACCTGTTCCCGGTCCAGACGGTCGGCAAAGTCGTCCAGCACCTGGTGGACGTCTTCGATGATGTCCAGGGCGTTGCCGTCCCGGGTTTTCAGAATCTGCAGGGTGACGCATTTTTTCCCGTTGACCGTTGAGATGACTATGGGGTCCCGATAGGCCAGCTCGGCCCTCGATGCCACGTCCCCCACCCGGACAAAGGAGCCGTCTCCGTCCCTGCGGATGATGGTGTCCATGACCTGATCCCGGGTCCGGAATTTGTGGTCCACCTCGATGGCGAATTCTCCGGCCCGGGTGGCCATGTCCCCGGCGGGAACGGATACGTTGGACGCGGTCAACGCCCGGGTGACTTCCAGAAAGGAGACGCCCAGCCGGTTCATGCGTGCGGGATCGAGCATGACGTGGAACTCCCGGGTGTACTCGCCCTGGAGCTTGACCTCGTCCACCCCGGTGATCTGACGCAGGGGCACGCGCATCTCCTCGGCCATGAGGGTCAGGGCGCGGTTGGACCGGTTCCCCACCAGATTGACCGAGACCACGGGCAGCCAGTCGTTCACGTCGATGAGATTGAAATCCGGAGGGTCGATGCCGGCGGGAAGTTCGCCCATGATGGACAGGACCTTGAATCGCAGATCATCGTATCCCCGGTCATAATCCGTATCGTCCAGAAATTTGACCATGACCGAGGAACGCTCCCGAAACGATGTGGACTGGATGTACTCCACATTGGCCAGGTCCTCCAGCCCGTCCTCTATCTTCTGGGTGATCAGGGTCTCCACTTCCGCCGGGGTCGCCCCGGGGTAGAAGGTGGAGATGACCACCTTGCCGAAGTTGACGTTGGGATAACGCTCCACCGGCATGATCAAAAGGGAGACGGCTCCCCAGACCATGAGCAGAATGAAGATCAGATTGATAAAGACCGGGGCGGACAGAGCGAACCGGATCAGTCCCTTCAGGGCCGCACCTGAACCACGGCGCCCGAAGCGACATCGCGGGAAGGTACTCTGACCACCCCGGCATCCCCCTCACCGAGGAGGATGACCTGGATCTCGGTGCCGTCATCTCTGGTCACCCAATGGGTCTCATACCGCTCGAACACGGCCTTTTCAGGCACCACAAAGGTTCCATCCGGTTCGGGGATCTCCAGATCGAGCTCGCAGCGAATCCCGCCTCGGTGCAGTCCTTTGGGGGGCGTGATCAGAAGTTCCACATTGGTCTTGCGGGTAAGGGGATCGAAAGCAGGGGCAATGCGAAAGATGGTTGCGGTAAGGGTTTGTTGACCAGTGGTAGATCCCTGGTCAGGCAGGCGGACAGCAAGGGATGATGAGCTGGAAAGGGAGGTAAACTCCTCGGGACTCAGGGCCAGGGGAATGCGCAGTTTCCGGAAATCCCCCAGGGTGAAGACGGGGGTGGTCGCTGCGATCCATTCTCCGGGCTCGATAGTTCGTGTGATCACGGTCCATCCCGGAGGCCCGGCCAGGATGTGCCGGGCTTTTTGTTCCTTGAGTCGATCCTGCTCGGCTCCGAGCTCTTCGAGCTGGAACCCGGCCTGTTCCAGATTCTGTTCCTGAAGATCGAGGTGGGTCTGAGCCTGGGTTTCGCGTTTGACCAGTTCCCTGGAACGGGCGGTTTCGGTTTCCAGGTACCCGATCCGGCTTGCGGCCTGATCCATTCTGATTCCGACGTGTCGTAGGTCCAGATCCACAAAGGTCGTGTCCAGCCGGGCCAGGATGGATAAGGCGGGAACGGTGTCTCCCACATCGACGAGGACTTCGATGCATCGGGCAGAGACCTCGCTGGTCACGGTCATGGATCGCGTGGCCCGGGTATAGCCGGACAGGGTCACGGTGCGCATGGCCGGGCGGAGCATGGTGGTCAGCGATGACGGTGTGTCCTGTGCATGGGCCAGGGAAAAGACGACCAGTCCGGTGACAAGAATCAATCCGAGAGGAAAGGGTGAGCGTTTCATGGTTCTCCGGAAGGGAAAATTGGCTGCAGCGATGTGGAAAAGGATGGTTTGAGATGTTGTTTTGCCGGATGACTACCTTGTCACGTATCCGGATTCAAGAACATGTCGGCCTTTCGGGCATGGTGAATCCGGACGAGGTCATGGTCCCTCATCCATTATCGACGGGCAACGGGGGATTGGCATCCAGATGCAAAATGACGGCAAAGGCATCGAAAATGGCCCAGGCTCGGTCACCTGTGACCAGATTGAGTGGGTTGCTCCCGGAATTGGTGGAGATGGCGCAGATCCGGGTGCCGTCTTTCAGGGAGAGGGTATGTTCGGTAGTGATGCTGCCTGCCTGTACCTCCGTGATTACACCTTGAAGGGCATTGGCCGCACTGGTGGGCGGCATCTCGTCTCTGGTCAGGATGATCCATGGAGCCTTGATCTCCGCGGACAGGAACATGTCTTCTTGAAGATTGAGTCGGGTGGCGCTGCCGTTTGTGATGACGGAGGTGATCGCATGTCCCCCCGGGGTCAGGATCTGTACCTCCGTCTGGATCGATCCCCTGGTGATCCGGGCCACCTTGCCGAAAAAGGAATTCCGGGCGCTGCTCTTGCGTAGGTTTTCCCGTGCCAGGAAGTGATGCTCTATGCGTTGCATGTCCTGTTCCGAGAAATCGAGCATGGTCGATGCCTGCCGGACCCCTCCGATCCCCATGATTCTGTTGACCACGGGAAGGGGAACCTCGTCCCGGACGAGTTCCATGGCCCGGGAACGTCTGATGATGCCCGGATTGGCCAGGTGCCGGGGGATGCCGCAGGCCTCGGCCCGCTCGTAGAATTTGCGGCGCAGGTGTCCTGGATCGATGGCCAGAAGCCGCTCCGGGAATTGATCGCAGGCCGGATCGCTCAATAGATCGTGTACGGCCAGGGCGAGTTTCCGGGGAAATTTCACCGTGCGAATCCCGATCTCGGGGGAACCGGCAATGTTGATCTGTCCGGTCCCGAGGTCGATATCCTTGTGCAGGTCGAGCCCGAGGACTTCACCCAGTTTGGCACCGGTGTATCTGATGATCAGGTAGACGGTCCGGATGCGTTTTCTGGAAAACAGGATGTCCGCTCTTTTGGTGGCCCGCCCCCATTCTGCAAACGATGCAGCAAGGCGATCGAGCTGGTCGGAGGAAAGATAGTCCCTGTCCCGGGATGATTTGGAGCTGTCGGATTGAACCGGTCCCAAAGGGGGGGATGATGTTTTCATGATATGTTTGTCCTGATTCGTACGGGAAAGATAGGGTATCTTTTTCAGGAAAGGACCGATTTTGCAAGGGGAGGAGAGTACGCGGCGGGTCGTGGAGCGGTTTGATCCGGATCACGTGTTCCTTGAGCACAAAAAGGTTGACAGGGAATGCGATATTACTAACACGAAAATTATAAAATCGTGCTAGTATATATGCATCGCAACAAGGGGGCAATATGTATTTTCCAACGGCTGATATTCACGTCTCCCTGTGGATTCCACCTCTGGTAGCCTTTGGTATCTCTTTTTTCATGTCCATGGGCGGAGTCTCCGGGGCCTTTCTTCTCCTTCCCTTTCAGATGTCCTTTCTGGGGTATGTCAATCCGTCGGTGAGCGCCACCAATCAGGTGTACAACGTGGTGGCCATCCCCGGCGGTGTGTACAGGTATTTCAGGGAGAAGCGTATGGTCTGGCCTCTGGCCGCGGCCGTGGTGCTGGGCACCCTGCCGGGGGTGTTCATCGGCGCGGTCATCCGTATTCACTGGCTGCCGGATGCCCGGAATTTCAAGCTTTTTGCCGCGTGTGTGCTTTTGTATATCGGGGGAAGAATGATCCGGGGGCTGCTTGCGAAAAGACGCTCCGCTTTCAGGCGGAACAGGGAGCGCGAAAGCGATGTGTCCTGTGGCCGGAAGCAGGCCGGTGATTGCGGGATGATTGGGGTGAGCGATTGCCGTCTGACCTGGCGGAGGACGGGCTATGTCTTTCAGGGTAAGGAATTTTCCGTTCCGACTCCCCTGATTTTCGCCCTGAGTTTCGTTGTCGGCATCGTGGGTGGGACCTATGGTATCGGAGGCGGTTCCATCATGGCCCCGTTTTTCGTGTCCGTGCTGCACCTGCCGGTGCATACCGTTGCCGGTGCCGCATTGTTGGGAACCTTTGTCACTTCGGTTGCCGGGGTGATTTTCTATCAGTGTCTGGCCCCCATGTACCCCGGGATGTCCATCGCTCCGGACTGGCTGCTGGGCGTTCTCTTCGGTCTGGGCGGTCTTGCCGGAACCTATCTGGGCGCCCGGTGTCAGCGGTATGTTCCGGCCGGGGTTATCAAGTGGATGCTCGGTGGGGTTATCGTATTTACGGGTCTCAAGTACGTTGTTGCGTATTGATCATCATTACATGAACAGACGGCAGGTTTGTCATCGAACAGAGCATTCACGGGAATGGTTCTATCCTTCAAAACATTTGCATTTGCAACATCAACCTGAATGTTTACCTGTTGCGAAGTAAAAGTGAAGCCATCCCGAAGGAATTCCTTTTTTCTTGCTCGGGTATGGGGATTTGAGTAGGTTGGGAAACACACGAAAAACACTATTTGCGGATAGGTCCAAGCGGATGCAGGTTTTTTGTCAATCAGGAGAGCAACCATGAAATTCCCCTATGGAATCACGGATTTCAAAGAAATCGTGACCAACGATTATTTGTATTGCGACCGGACCCGGAACATCCCCTTGCTGGAAAGGGCCAAATCCCAGCTTTTCATCCGCCCCCGGCGGTTCGGAAAGAGTCTGCTTCTTTCCATGCTCGAGCATTACTACGATGTGGCCAGGAGGGATGAATTCGAGGAGATTTTCGGGGAGTTGCAGATCGGGAAGAATCCCACGGAACTCAGGAATTCCTTTTTCATACTCAGGTTGGATTTTTCCTGCGTGGATGCCGGCGGGTCGACAGAGTATATCCGGCAATCGTTGTACAATCATATCAATGCGTGCATCGATGGGTTCTGTCGTTCGTATCGCCACAAGGGATACGATATCCCGGAATTCGAGATCAACCCCACCGATGCGGTCATGTCGCTCAGGTTGCTGACCAATGCCGTGAACACGTTGGGCATTCCCGTGTATCTGCTCATCGACGAGTACGACAACTTTGCCAACACGGTCATGATGCAGGGAGGCGGGACCAGCCGGGAGCGCTATCAGGAACTGGTCCATGATCAGGGTGTGCTCAAGACCCTGTTCAAGGCGATCAAGTCCTCCACATCGAGTACCGGGTTCGATCGGGTATTCATCACCGGTGTTTCCCCTGTTGTTTTGAGCGACATCACCAGCGGGTACAATATTGCGGAGAACATCTATTTTTCGCGCAGGCTCAATGACCTCTGCGGGTTCCGAGACAAGTACTGCCCGTACACACAGCGTGATGGAGATTAGCAGGAGGCCTCCCCCGAGTATGCTTTGTAAAAGTCTCTTCGTCATCGTCTCTTTCCTATTTAAGCCAACTATATCAGACAGATCCGCATAATACTCTGATTGATTGAGTTCTGTGCTTATAAGATGCCATCACCCATCCTGCCTTTGTCCATCTCCAACACAAATGGAATCAATACAGGTAAAAATCTAATAAACTGCCAAAGATTCAGCGGATAGTGATGATTCCGTGGCGCTAAATTCTATAACTTGCCCAAAGGATTATGAAATACTTAAAGAAAAACGCGCGTGAAAAATGGCTGTCATATAAAAAGCTGCTAACCATCATGTAAAACCAGCCAGTGCCAGCCTCGCTATGATTTGCCAGTTAACCGGTTGTTAAACACTGGAGAGAAATGAAAAAAAGATGCCAATGGTGTGGGGCTGACCCTTTATACATCGACTACCACGATAATGAATGGGGCACGCCTGTCCATGATGACCGGCTCCTGTTTGAATTCCTGGTTCTGGAAGGAGCGCAAGCCGGACTGAGCTGGATAACCATCCTGAAAAAACGGGATAATTACCGAAAGGCGTTTCATTCTTTCAACTGCCAAACAGTAGCCAGTTATTCTAAGCAAGACGTAGACCGCCTTTTAGCTGATCCAGGCATCGTGCGCAATTCTCTCAAGATCAATTCGGCTATCCGGAACGCGCGGGGTGTCATACGAATCCAGGAGGAATTCGGCTCACTGGACTCCTATCTCTGGCGTTATGTTGATGGCATAACCAGGCAGAACCAGTGGAAAACACTGGCAGAGCTTCCAGCTATAACAAAAACCTCCGAAATGAGTAGCAGGGATTTAAAACAGCGCGGCTTCAATTTTGTAGGCCCAACGATCTGCTACGCGTTTATGCAGGCGGTGGGCATGGTAAACGATCACACAACTGACTGTTTTCGATACGAGGAACTCAAAAACCTTCACTGCCGGGCAAATCACGTCTGAGTAAAAAACCCCGCCCCGGATTTGCAGATCCTGTAAACTCAAATGAATATCATATGGCTGTATCAGACGACTTTCTTGAATATATTCTTGATCAACTCTCGGAGTGGGGTGAGGTCTATGTCCGAAGAATGTTCGGAGGCGCCGGACTCTATCGTGACGGGCTGATGTTTGGCCTTGTGGCAAACAATGCAGCTTATTTGAAGGTTGACGAGACCAACAAAGAAAAATTTCTTAAGGCAGGTTCCGAACCCCTCAGGCCGTTCCCGGACAGGCTGACAATCCTGTCATATTTCGAGATACCCCCAGACGTCCTGGAGGACAGAGATGAATTGATAATATGGGCGGAAGAATCACTGTCCATTCAGAAGAAAAGGAACTGATTTTTCCCGTAACTGAATGACAGAATCACTCCCCATTCACCAAGCCGGAAAACCGGTGCTGAGGTTCCTACATTTCTATAGGGAAGACCAAAACGAAGCTGAGTTCCAACCCTTTCGAAATTCGGTTATTCCTTTAATCCGAAAGATAGTATTCAACAGTGGACACCACGCGGACTGTCTTTATGTGCGGATTATTCTTGTCCCTGTCATTTATGCTGAATTGCCCCTGCGATGCCCTCTTGATTTTGCCCAGGCTGCTCCGGGAGTCTGACGCAAACCTTTCCGCGACATCTCTCGCGTTGCGCGTGGCTTCCTCGATCATTTCAGGCTTAACTTCATTCAGCCTCGAAAATATGTATTCGGTTTGGGCCTGATAGTTATCAACCGTGAAAACAATGCCTTTCTTGCCAAGCTGAGATAACGAACTCATCACTGATCTGACGGCACCAATATTTTTTGAATAAACTGTTACCGTCTGCAACGCGGTATAGCGAAATTCCGGCCTGTCATTGCTCCCATACTGCTGCGCCAACTTGTCAGTTATGGCCGGCGCGGCTAGGCTTACCTCTTCCGGGCCAATTCCGTTTGCAATAAGAAAATCCTTGATTCTACTAGTGCTGGAATCAATTGACACATACAGGC
>CAYWJL010000073.1:0-3960 GCA_964458145.1 uncultured Desulfovibrionales bacterium
GATTTTGTCACGACGTACCAAAACTCTTTTATCAAAGGAGTCATAACGACAATGAAAGCAAGCGAGACTTTCAAACGTATCATGGTCTTGGTTAATCGTAAAGAAGTGGTAATCTCGAACCATGGCTATGATGAGCTCGCTGAAGATGGTATTTCTGTAAAGGACATTATCTCAAGTTTCGATAACGGTATAGTCGTTGAAGATTATCCAAAATACACGAAAGGCCCTTGCGTTTTGATTTTACAGCAAGACATGCAAGGCAACCCTATTCACGCTGTATGGGGAATTCCAAAAGGACATTCATCGCCTGCTGTCTTGATAACTGCATACAGGCCTGATACAACAAGATGGTCAAATGATTTTACAAGGAGAAAATAATGCAAAAAAGACATCATCAAAAACTTATTCATGAAGGACAATATGTAGCCAAGGTCAATATTGAATTGATTGATACTGACGAAGGTTGGTCTCCATACCTATCCATTGATGACGCATTGAAGCTGGACGATATTCGTGATGCTCTAAGAAAAGGAGATATAAAAACAGCCACCCAACTTGCAGATGTCTTCACGCTTACACCTGTAGCTGTTTAAGGCATTAAATAACGGCTGGGGGATATAGGTGACGTAATCTCAACGTGAATACTGTCACCATGATACAGCAATGCGTAAAACAATAACGTGCACCCATCCCCCAAAACCCCAAAAGAGCCATAACAAAAAACCGCCGGCACGGGTTTCCCGTACCGGCGGTTTTTGTCGGTGCGCCACACTACTACGCGTTCACACACGCTGCCGAACACTCACGCAGGGATGTGAAATACGCTCTGGTTTCCGCGATGACCACGCCCGAGAGGCCGAGCAGGCCGATCAGGTTGGGAATGGCCATGAGGCCGTTGACGATATCGGCCAGGACCCAGATCATCTCCAGTTTAAGGAACGCTCCTGAAGCGACCAGGATGATATAGATCATTTTATAGGGACGGATTCCCCGGACACCGAAGAGATATTCAGTACACCGCTCGCCGTAGTAGTTCCACCCCAGAATGGTGGTGAAAGCGAAGAAGATCAGGCCGATGGTGACGATATAATTGCCGATGGTGCCGGCCAGGCCGGTGGCAAAGGCCGTGGTGGTCATGGCGGCTCCGGCCAGATCCGGTGAATTCCATACTCCTGTCATGACCAGAACGACCCCGGTCATGGTGCAGATGAGAATGGTGTCGAAAAAGGTCCCGGTCATGGCGATGAGGCCCTGACGGACGCAGGAATCCGTCCTGGCCGCTGCCGCTGCTATGGGAGCACTGCCCAGCCCGGACTCGTTGGAAAAGACCCCCCTGGCGACCCCGTTTCGCAGGACCATCATCACGGTTACCCCGGCCGCTCCGCCAAAAGCCGCTTGAGGGTTGATGGCCGATTCGATGATTAGGGCGATGGTTGCGGGAACCTGATCAGCGTTGAGCATCAAAATGACAAGGGATGCCAGAACGTACAGAACGGCCATGAACGGAACGATCTTTTTAGCAACGTTGGAGATGGACTGAATCCCACCCAGAGTGACCATGGTCACAAGTACCGTAAGCACAGCGGCAACCACCCATGCAGGAATGCCGAATGTCATGAATGTGGCGTCCTTGATGGCGTTGACCTGGGCGAAGGTCCCGATGCCGAAGAAGGCCACGCCGATCCCGAACAGGGCGAACATCCTGGCCAGAAGTTTGCTTCCGAGCCCCCGTTCCAGATAATACATGGGGCCACCCGACATCTGCCCGTTTTCATCCACAACGCGGTACTTCACGGCCAGCAGAGCCTCGGCATACTTGGTGGCCATGCCGAAAAACGCGGCCATCCACATCCAGAACAAAGCACCGGGGCCGCCGGCCTTGATGGCCGTTGCCACGCCCACGATATTGCCGGTTCCGATGGTCGCGGACAGGGCCGTACACAAGGCGGCAAAAGGCGAGACATCTCCCTGACAGCCCTTGCCGTCATCCTTTGCAAACACATACTTCAGAGCAAGGGGAAGACGCACAACCTGAAGAAAACCAAGACGCAGGGAAAGATAGATTCCGGTCCCGACGAGCAGACCGAGAAGAGGGGCACCCCAGACATAGGAATCAATGGTGCCCAATACGGCGAGTACATCCATTTCAGTCAAATCCTTACAATTACAGGTGAACGGAAACGGATGCTCAAAGGGGAGGATACGAGGCGGTAAACGCGACGGGCCGCAAAAAAGCCTATCACATTGGAATACTCTGTCCTTGGTACCTGAGAGTTTCACCGGCCACGGGCCGGCTTGCTCCTTCGGTGCTCCCTCGAGGGAGTCTCTCCAGAGGCTCGTCAGACAGCTGTTCGTGGACCTGAAAGATTTACTTCTTCGGTGGTCCCCTTGCCATGAATACGCAAACGGGGACACTCTCCAGCTGCCGTCATCCGATTTCCAAAAAACGGATGTGCCTCTATCCATTGACCAGACATGATGCAAGCCTTATTTCACTGCCTTCGAAGCATTCCGGCGAAATGGACGTTCACCGAACCCGGGTTGAGCGGCTATATTTTTTGGTTTGGCCATTTTTTCATTGTCAACCGAAAAACATTCTGTTAGAGAGCCGAAAATTTATCTGTTTAGGGGGTATGTATCTAAAATGGAAAACCTTGCAACGCAACCGAATTCCAACGCTGACGTAGACATTGACAATGAGATGGACTTGGACATGGAGATGGACTTTGAGGCCGCTCTTGAAGACTATCTCGATTCCGATTTCGGCAATGTACAGGTCGGCAACATCGTCACAGGCGAGGTCGTCAAGGTCGACGACAACTACGTTCTGGTCGATGTCAATTTCAAATCCGAAGGCCAGCTGCCCGTTTCCGAATTCAAGGACAGCGAAGGGAATTACAACGTCAATGTAGGCGACAAGGTCGATGTCTTCGTGGTGTCCAAGAAGGACTCCACCGGCACGATCATCCTTTCCCGTCAGAAGGCCAAGAGGATGCAGTTCCTCAATGAGCTCGAGGATATCCTCGAGAACAAGAAGACCATCACCGGTCGGATCGTTCGTCGGATCAAAGGCGGTTATATCGTTGACATCAACGATATGGAGGCCTTCCTGCCCGGCTCTCATGTCGATTTGCGGCCAGTGCCCGATATGGACGCGCTGGTTGACCAGAGCTATGAATTCCGGGTTCTGAAAATCAACCGCCAGCGCAGCAATATCATTGTTTCCCGCCGCGTGCTCCTCGAGGAGGCCAGGGAACAGAAGCGGACGGCTCTTCTCGAAGTTCTCGAAGAGGATCAGCTGGTCAAGGGTGTGGTCAAGAACATCACCGATTACGGTGCGTTCATCGACCTGGGCGGCCTCGACGGCCTCCTGCACATCACGGACATGTCCTGGAAGCGGATCAAGCATCCCAAGGAACTCGTCCAGCTGGGTGACGAACTCGAACTCAAGGTTCTCAAGTTCGACCGCGAAAAACAGAAGGTTTCCCTGGGACTCAAGCAGCTCATTCCCGATCCCTGGGAGAACATCTCTGATAAATATCCCGCAGACACCAAGTGTACCGGCAAGGTCACCAATCTGGTGGACTACGGTGCATTCGTAGAACTCGAGCCCGGTGTCGAAGGCTTGGTTCATATCTCTGAAATGTCCTGGACCCGCAAGCTCAGGCATCCTTCCCAGATGGTCAACCTCGGCGACGAAGTCGAAGTGGTCATCCTTGGTGTCGAGCCCGATAAGAAGCGTATCTCGCTGGGCATGAAGCAGGTCAGCCCCAATCCCTGGGATCTGGTTGCTGAAAAATATCCTTCCGGCACCATCATCGAAGCACCGATCAAGAGCATCACCGACTTCGGTCTGTTCATCGGCATCGAGGAAGGTATCGACGGGCTCATCCATGTTTCCGACCTCTCCTGGACCAAGAAAATCCATCATCCCAACGAGCTCTACAAGGTTGGTGATGT
>CAYWJL010000073.1:3970-8239 GCA_964458145.1 uncultured Desulfovibrionales bacterium
AAGGCTTACCAAATCTTAAAGTCGAGCAAGCATTTGAGCTCTCCGATGCGGCGGACGATGTCCTCGATGGCCCTGACGGCCTCGGCGGTCGTCTCCTGCATACAAAGTCGGTGATGTTGTCCAGGCCAAGGTTCTCCTGGTGGACAAGGAAAACGAGAAGTTCACCCTGGGCATCAAGCAGCTTGCCGAAGATCCCTGGTTGGACGTTCCCAACAGGTACCCCGTGGGCAGCAATGTCAACGGCGTGATCACCAACATCACGGATTTCGGTCTGTTCGTGGAAGTCGAGGAAGGCATCGAGGGACTGGTGCATATCTCCGAGATGGGCAAGAAGATCAAGGACCCCAAGGAATCCTTCAAGGAAGGGGAAACCATCGAAGCCCAGGTCATCCATGTCAGCTCCGACGATCACAAGCTCGGTCTGTCCATCAAGCAGCAGCAGAAGGAAGTTGCCAAGCAGCAGGCCGCTGCAGCCGGTGGCAGCAACCTCGGCGACCTGATCAAGCAGAAGATGGAAGAAGAAGGTATCTAGTTCGTACCGCTCGACATCTTACGCGCATACAAAAGGCCGCATCTCTTGGAGATGCGGCCTTTTTTGGGGTTTGCAATTCATCCCGAAATGGTGTGAGAGTTCACGAGGTCATTGTATCATAACGTGAAATAACTTGAAGGGTCCAATCGTTCACTCCATCGTCGATATCTCCCTTTCCCTGTCATCAGCAACATTGCTTCTCGAGGAGACCTTTTCATGACAGCCGTCTGGACAGCATTCGGGCTCACCCTTTTCGCAGGTATGGCAACCGGCATCGGCAGCGCCATCGCATTCACCGCCAAACGGACCAATTATCGTTTTCTGTCCGTTGCCACGGGTTTTTCAGCCGGTGTCATGCTCTATGTCTCCTTTGTGGAGATCTTCTACAAAGGCCTCGATGCCCTGGTGGAAGCCTATGGCGACCCATGGGGCCATTGGGCCAATGTGGCGTCCTTCTTTGCCGGGATACTTCTTATCGGACTGATCGATGCCCTTGTTCCCGAAGCCGAAAACCCCCATGAGGTCCACAGCGAAGCAGAGACCGCCCCGCTGCATGATCCTTCCGCGCCCATGCCGGACTTCGATGCAGTAGCCCAGGCCGAGGAAGCGGGCTTTGCAACCCATGTCCATCCCGAACAAAGAAAACTCATGCGCATGGGCCTTTTCACCGCCCTGGCCATCGGCATCCACAATTTTCCCGAAGGACTGGCCACCTTTCTGGCAGCCCTGCAGGACCCTGCTTTGGGTGTAGCCATTGCCGTGGCCATTGCCCTGCACAACATCCCTGAAGGCATAAGCGTCTCTGTTCCCATTTTCTACGCAACCGGAGACAGAAAAAAGGCCTTTGTCTACTCCCTGCTGAGCGGCCTGGCAGAACCCATCGGTGCGGGTATCGCGTATCTGGGTCTGCGCCTTTTTGTGGGGGGCGGCACGATTCCGCCTGAAGTCATGGGCTGCCTGTTCGGAGGCGTGGCCGGAATCATGGTCTACATCAGCCTCGATGAACTCCTGCCCACCAGCCGCGCCTACGGCAAAGGCCACGACAGTCTCCTCGGACTGCTGGGCGGTATGGCGGTCATGGCTTTGAGTCTTTTGCTCATGCGGTAGCATAGCTGCACGATCCAGGCTGACTCTCCGCTATTCTTCAGCAGCACGTACGGCTTGAAGTCCATACCGCCATATTCAAGTATGTCCCCTGCCGTCTGTTTTTCCTCGCCTCCCGGGGCTCGGAAAAACGGACAATTCGCGAATTGTCCCTACAGGTTCTGGCGGGATCGTTGTGTTTCTATAATATCTTCGCCGGAAATTCCCGATCCTCCGTTGTCCCCCTTCGGCACTGGCAGGTGAACCCGTCTGCCCGCCACCGCCTCAGACGACAATTGTAGCAGGAAACCTCTTCATCAGCCACGCATTCATCCTCGTCGTCCAGCAAAAAATCCGGACACAACCCCGCACAGGCTGCTGCCTGCGTTGATGCTTCCAGACCAAACCTGAACGCTCGCTCTCCCCGGCTTGCCGGCTCAAAAAAGCTATCGACATCCCTCATCTCAGTATGCCTTGAGTTCCTTCTTCTTGAGGGTCCGCCACGAACCAGCGCAGCCGTCTTCCTCGACCGATGCCACCAGCACGGTAGCCTTGTTGTCCAGAAGAACGGTCTTGACTTCGTAGTCCACCATGACAGGGATTTCCGGATCGAGACACTCCCCTTCCAGCGAACAGACCCTGTCCACGAACGGCGATGCATACAGCCGGGCCGCCTTCATGGTTCGTTCTCTCCCTTCAAAATGCATCCACCCCCTGAACCTTCCATCATTACCACCCAGCCTGAGCCCCGTTCCTGCCAGTCCGCCTATGACGCCCTGGCCCGTGCCGCCGTGTTCGGAAAGATGAATACCCAGGTTCCTGGCCAGGTCATAGGCATCCGCCTTGGTCAGGACCTGTTCCTTGGCCCGCAGCCCGAAACGCATCAGTTCCCCGGGGTCCTTCAATGCATCGACATTGACCACACAGAAACCGGGATCCGACCCGGCCGCACTCGCCGCTTCCAGATACTTCGCCCCAAAGGCAATGGTATCACCCAGACGATCGTCAGGAATGTCTGCGCAAAAGCACATGGAGCTATTGTGAGACGTGTAGGGAATATCTTCGTGGATATAGAGCTGATGACGTGAGATCTGCGAGCACCGGGCTTTCACGGCACGGGTGAGCCCGGTGGCAATATGTTCTGCCAGCTCGCCGGTACCCGGGCTGTCCAGGTTATCGGTATCATCGATGCAGACCATGATATGCATGGCAATCTCCTTGAGAAGAAAAGAGAGTTATTTTCTGCCGATCTTCAGGCGGAAGAAAAAGGGAAGACAAAAAACCATGACGCCTCCAAGGAAGGTGAAGGCATAGGCGAACCCGACATGATCGGCCACACCTGCCATGAACAGCGGCATGACGCCGCTTCCGGCTATCCCCCCGATGGTCACGCACAGGGACACGGCCAGATCGTTCATTTTGGGCGGGGCGATGGTCGACAGGGCCGCGAATCCTGCCGGAAAAAAGCAGACCACAAAAATCGGCTGCACAAAGAGCATGACCATGACCCACCAAAGCGGTCCCCACCCAAGGGCGATGGTCGATATGCCCGCACACCCCACAAAGATGATAAGGGCGGTTCTGACTCCCAGCCGGTCGGTGAGCCATCCGGCACCCACGAGCATGACCAGCCCCAGAATACGGCTCATGGACAAAAGAATGTTGGCGTCTTCGCGGGCAAAGGAAAAATCATGGACCAGATACAGGGGCAGCAGATTGTACACCCCGATCTCCATGGCAATGGATAAGCCGAATCCCACCGTGAGAATCCAGAACGCGGGATTTTTGACGATGATTCTGATATTGCCAAGGCTTGGTGGCTGACCGGAAAACCTGCCCGCCCGCCCGAACCGGAGATAGCACATGCCTACCAGAAAGCATATTCCGGCAAGAAGGGAGAAGACCGTTCTCCAGGTCCCGAACAAAAAAACCGCCTCCACCACCAGGGGAGCGGCCAGAAAAGCCACGCTCGGTGCTGTCTCGTGCAGGGCAAAGGCCTTGCCCCAATGTCTGACCGGTACCACCTCGGTGATACTGGCCGCCCCGGACCCGAGATACAGTCCCCCGCCGATGCCGATGAGAAAGAGTCCGAACAGCATCCAGGGAAAACAGGTGGACAAGCCGGTCAGGCCCAGAGCCACCCCAAGGGTGAGCAGGGACAGGACAACGGTCTTGTGATGGGTCAGGCGGGAGGACACGAAGCCCGAGCAGAAAAGGGCCACGCTGTACCCTGCAGACGTGGCCAGAAACAGCCAGCCCGTCTGGGAAATGGACAGGGAAAAGGCCCGCTGAACAGGAACGATCAGCGGGCTCAGAATGATCCTTGAAAAAAAATTGATCCAGAAAATACCGGTCAAAGCGAACAGGGGAAAGAGGATTTGCCCCTTTCCCCTGGAATGTGATGGTTCCAAGATAGTGTCCATTGATTGTTGTTGGCGATTACATGCCGAGTTTTCTCAAAAATTTGTCATTGCTATGTGCAAATTGTTCGTCATTTGCCGTCATTTACGGAGACAAGGCATGCCTTGCAGGTATGGAACCTGCCCCTACGGAAGATTTTCCTGTCTCCGTTTCTCCTGTCTCCTGCCTCCTGTCTCCACCTTTGTCCTTCCTGCGCACTGCGCACTGCCTCCTGCGCACTCCCCCATCAACAC
>CAYWJL010000074.1:0-2923 GCA_964458145.1 uncultured Desulfovibrionales bacterium
CGCCTCCCGGGGCTCGAGAAAACGGGCGATTCGTGAATCGCCCCTACGGATCTTGTCGGGATCGTTGGGTTTATTTTTTGTTTTGCCGGGGATTGCTGGTTTTTGTTTCATGCATCCCGCCTGGTACGCCCCTGTGAGGCCTGCATTTCCGCATCCAGGGCCCGGGCGATGGCGTCCTTGTCGTCGGGATCCAGGCCGAGTCTGTCGGCTTCCATGGCCAGCAGTTCGGGTGAAAGATCTGCCACTATGCTCGACGTCTGTGTGCGGACCGATACCGGCTCGGTTTCGGGGAGGGATTCTTCTACTATTTCGTGTAATCCCAGAAGTGCCTTTTTCAGGCCGCCGCGGAAGAAAGCCCGCCTGCTCGCGTCGTGTCCTTTCATGAAATCTCCCTGGTGCACAGGACCGTGGAAATGCGGTTCCACACGGAGAATTCTTCCCTGCTTTCCATGATCCTGCAGATATTCAGGACATACTCCCGGGAGATACGGACAATGTCCGTCGTGTTCTTGTCCCGCAGGGCCTGGAGGATGTTCACGTGTCCGGCAAAGATGTCCTCTCTGATTCTGCGATCCGTATCAAAAAAATGGTCGATCTGGGTCGGATCGATGTGCAGCATCTGTTCGACCTGCTTGACCAGGAAGGCATTGGAGCCTGCCATGGCGATGATCCTGAAAAAACGGGTGATTTCCGCCCAGACCCGTTCATGGTTGTGCGCGTACATGCCCTGACTCAGCGTGATGTTGCATATCTGAAGTTCCTTGATCTGTGCCGGGGAGATGGTCTGCATCCCCTTTTCCACGATGATGGGCAGGAAGAGAAACGCTGCCTCCAGCTGTTCGGCCACGATCTGGTGCGGAGTCATGGATTGTCCGGACAGGGTTCCGTCCAATCGGGTACGGAGATACGTCCCGCTTCCGGGCTTGATGGTCACCAGCCCCTGGGCCTCGAGGGAGCGGAGCAGCCCCCGGAGGGTGTTGCGGCTGATGTGCATGCGTTCGGCCAGATCCCGTTCGGCAGGCAAGCGGTCTCCGGTCTTGAGATTGTCCTCGAGAACGACCCCCTCGAGTTTTTTGAGAAGATTTTCACGATGTTCCACGAATCACCTTGGAAATTTGTTTCCTCGTTTTGGTAAACCAATATTGGAAAATCACATCTTGATGCAATAAAAATCCGAAGACAATGAAAAAATTATACCAAAAAAACGAAGATAGTGATCCAAATCGTCTTTTGGTAGAACCGAAAAAGAGATATATCGTTTGGGATAAAGCGAGGAAAGGGGCGGAAATGGGTGTGAAGGTATGTGAGAAAATGCTCACGTACGAAGATGTCGGTTTATCCGGCACAGGAGGGAGTGCCACCTAGAGCACGTCCGGATGTTTGATCGCATGTCGTATGCGATCCTCTATGAACTCGATGAGCGGACCGACCTGCTAGTGTACCCCGTCAGACCTCGTGGATACGGACGGAATCAATCCCTGAGGGAACGTCGCCAGGCCTTGATGGCCTCGTTCAGGGGGTCGCAGAGGTCGTCGAAATCTTCGGAGGTTGAGCCGGTAAAGGTACCGGGGTTTCGGGAGCAGAGGATGAGGACGGTACGCAGGGCCTTGCGGCTGTGGAAGGGACGGGCGAAATAGGAGCGGATGCCCTGGGGAACGAACAGGGCCCAGTCAATGGGTTTGATGCTTTCCTGGGTGTCGTCCACGGTGAGGTGGCCGAGTTCGAAATGGTTGATGTCCTCGGCAATGGTTCCCTTGTACGCGAATTGGGCACCCTGCTCGAGGTCCAGAGGCGGGGTTCCGGCCGCATAGACATAGACCTTGTTGCGTTTGACATGCACGTCGGAAAACATGACCGCGTCGAACCGACCGGCCACCAGGGGTGAGAAGAGGACCGTGTCCAGGATGGTGACGATGTCCTTGGGGCCTTGTCGCAGACAGGTTGCCAGATCATGGCGCAGAGCGCTGTCCGTGGAGAGGACGGGATGCTGCCGGGGTCGCGACATGAATTGGGGATTGATGAAGGAGATACGGAGCAGTGATCGATTGCCGTAGACCAGATAGCGGACAATGGTTTCGGCCGTGAAGATCCTCCGCTTGCCGTGCTGGTAGAAATCGAGTTTTCCCGACCACTTTCTGTCCAGGGGGATCTGGTCGAGCATGGTCGATACGGCCGTGCGCATGGATTCCCGGTAGAGCTCGTTCAGACCGCATTTTTCAAGATCTTCCTTGCTCGAATCGAACAGGTCGCACACGGCCGCATTGGCGTGCAGGACCTGGCGGGTGTCGAAGTCCAGAAGCAGGCTCGGGCTGTCGGCATCGTCAACCAAAAGCTGGAGGTTGATATCCTTGTCCACGATGCTCTTGATCATCTCCACGGTGTCGGTGATATTGAGCAAAAATCCGTAATAGTAGCGCGGATCCCAGGTGTTGGTGGCCCCGGTCAATTTGAGCCACAGGGTTCTGTGATCCTCGGTGCGGACCCGGAAAACAGTGGCCGCTGTCGTGCCCTTTTTCACCGATTCCATGAACGAGGTGATGAGGTATTCGTCTTCGGGAACCACGACCTCCTGGCGGTAGCGGATGTTCTTGAGCAGGAGCTTGCCGTCCAGCCCCTTGGATATGATGTAGTTGTTGTTCAGAAATTCGATCCGTGACTTGGCGATTTCGATCCTCCAGAGCAGGGCGGGGAAATCGTTGACAAAGCTCAGGAGATCTTCCACGGACATATCCGCCGTGGCCAGTCCGGTGGGGAAGTTGTGCGGGTCGTGTTCGTTCATGAAAAAGGGGCGTTCAGAGGGTGGGACCGTCTTTTGCGTGAAGGTCCGGAAGAAAGGGATGATTGTTCATCCGGCAAAGGGGTACTTGTCAGCAAAAATTCTTGGGTTGTTTGATAGCAATGAGTTTGCAAGAGAGCACAGTCC
>CAYWJL010000074.1:3007-8221 GCA_964458145.1 uncultured Desulfovibrionales bacterium
ACCGATAATACGACCCGCCCCTAACCCCGCCCTTACCAGGGTGGGGGATTTGCTCAACGCCCCATAGAGTTTTTATACTCAAGAGGGTCAGATAACTGATTACCCGAAAGTACGCTATTCCCGGATGAACCGGGATGATTGCCTATTGAAAGAAGATAACCCTGTGGTGGTACGCCGTCAACATGTGCCCGAAGATTATAGAGGAGAGAAGGCAGAGGACACCATCGAACGGAGTCTCTACAAATCCATCCGGGATACTTGCGTGTATGGTGATGTATGCCGGGAAATGCCGAGGCGTGTCCGGGATATTGTACGTTTACCCCATGGAGAACATATGTTTTTTGACGACTACACCGGTTCTGTCCTGGCCATTGCCCATCGGGGGGCTCGTTCCCTGGCTCCGGAAAATACGCTGAGCGCAGCCCGCAAGGCCCTGGAGGCGGGAGCCTATGCCTGGGAAACGGATGTACAGATGACTCGGGACGGTCATCTTGTCATCACCCACGATGATACCCTGGAGCGGGTGACCGATGTTGCGGAGCATCCGGACTTTGCCCGTCGTGCTCCCTGGCGGGTTGCGGATTTTACCCTGGCTGAACTCCGGCAGCTGGATTTCGGGTCCTTTTTTGTGCAGGAGGATCCTTTCGGGCAGATGGCGGCGGGCGTGATTCCGGACGAAGATCTCCGCGGATTTCCCACAATGACCCTGCCGACCTTGGAGCAAGGGCTGCGGTTCACCCGGGACCGGGGATTCAGGATCAACGTGGAGATCAAGGACCTGACAGGCACGCCCGGCCATGACGAGGTGGTGCAACGGGTGGTGGCCATGATCCGGCGGTTCGAGCTTGTGGAACAGACCCTGATCTCTTCGTTCAACTTTGATTATCTGCGCACGGTCCGTGCGATTCTCCCGGAGCTGCCCACAGCCGCCCTCATGGAAGCTGCAAACAGGGGAGAGGGTTCCATTCTCGAGACACTTATGGAGCTGCAGGTTCAGGCCTGGCACCCGGACAAGGCGATTCTGGATACCGATGATCTCCGGCAGGTGCTGGACAGAGGAATGTATGTGAATGTGTGGACGGTGAACGATCCGAGGGAGATGCGTTCCCTGGTGGTGCGGGGAGTGACCGGTCTGATCACTGATTTTCCGCAGTTGGTGGGGGCTGTGCGGTGATGCTTGCATGACGTTGCAGCCTACCACGCAAAAAGGGGAGGACCAATCAGGTCCTCCCCTTTTTAACGAGTATGGATGATGTTTGGCGTTACTTGTGCGTCTTGGATTTCATTTACACGGCACCCAGGATGATCAGCAGGAGGAAGAAGATGAACCAGAGTCCGCTGGCCCCGCCTTCTGCTGCGTGCTCAGGGGTGGCTTCTTCGTGCTCGGGAACGGCTTCGGCTTCGATCTCTGCGGCGTGTTCCTTTTCCATGGACATTTTCTGCTGCTCAGTCTCTTTGGGCTTGATTGTTGTATGGTCAGCAGCTGCTTCATCGTGTTCAGGATCGGCCACAGCTTCGAGTGCCTGGGCGTTTTCCTCTTCTTCGTGCATCTTCTGCTGCTCAGTTTCTTTGGGGGTGACGGTTTTGTGAGCAGCGGCATGCTCGGCTGCTTCAGCGTGTTCAGGATCGGCTACGGCTTCGAGTGCCTGAGCGTTTGCCTCTTCCATGGCCATCTCGTGCTTTTCATGGGCGGTCTCTTTTGCGCCATGAGCGCCGGCAGCGGGACCTGCTGCAGCCATGATCTTTGCCTGCTTGGGATGGTTGCCCAACCAGTCGATCTTGCCCGTGTTAATGTCATAGATGGCGCCCACGACCTCGAGGGTACCGGCTTCGATTCTGGCCCGGGTGGCAGGGCTGTGCATGAGCAGATCGGTGACACTCTGCCAGATATTGTTGACCACGGCAGCGGTGACCAGGGCGTCGCCCTTGAGTTCGGGATGATCATGCTTGGTTTTCTTCACGGCGGGGACGATGTTGTCCACCAGCTTGGGGATGGAGCCGTGCACTTCCGCACCCTGGACCACTGCGGTCACTGCGCCGCAATGGGTATGGCCGAGCACCACCATGATGGGGGTGGCCAGATGATCGACACCGTATTCAACGGAACCGATTTCATCTACGTCCATGACATTGCCGGCCACCTTGATCACGAACAGGTCGCCAATACCCTGATCAAAGAGGATTTCCACGGGAACCCGTGAATCGGAACAGGCGATGATCGTGGCAAAGGGATGCTGGCCCTTGGATGCGGTGAAGATGCGGCGCTGGTGATCCTGGTTGGGGTGGATGGCGTGGCCCGTAGCAAAGCGGGCGTTGCCCGCCTTGAGCTGGATCAAGGCCTCCTCCGGGGTGAACATGCGGTTGGCCGGGGTGGTTGCTGCCCACAATGTGGTGGTCAGAAACATGAGGGCGGTCAGGATACCCAGGGTTGCGGTCAGTCGTTTCATAATCATCTCCTTTGGTTTCGAAGGGTAGGACGGTCAAAGATTATGGTGCGGATACGTTACGTAACCTTGAGCCTTACCTACTGACAAAGATTGAGGCAAGGGTTTTTGTTCTATTGCGAACGTCGGTGGTGTTTGTAATATTCTGAAATTAAATAGCTTTATGAAATAGCGTTGAATTGTTTCAGGAAGATGGGCATCGGTTGTCAGGGATCATTTTCCGATGCTTACAACATACCGATGTGATTTTTTTCGATCCAGCCGAACATGGTCTCGCTGAAACGGATCTTGGCCCAGTCGTGGACCTGATCCTCCACCCGCACCGAGGTGCCTGCATGGAGCTTGAACAATTCCGTGGCGTCCGGAGTGCGCCCTGATCGAACGACAGCGGTTCGGGGGAGGACAATGGCCCGGGGAGTGAGCTTGGGGCCGAGGGTCTGCCGGATAACCGTCGGAGCCAGGGAGGCCAGGACGAGGAGGCCGCTCAGGGTGACGATCTTGGTGGTTCGCGAAGATTGCATCAACAGTGCGGCCACTCCCAGCCAGACCAGAAGATTCAAGCCGATGCACAGGTATTGGATACCCCTGGCCGACAGCAGGTTTTCCCAGAAGAAGAGGACTCGATCCAGGCCGGAAGCTGTATCCGGCTGGTCGTCGATGCGCAGTGAGCGGGCATAGTCCAGATTGTATCGCAGGTCGGCGTTTCCGGGGATGAAGGGGAGGGCCCGTTCGTACCAGTAGACGGCAGGGCCCAGCTCGTCGTTTTTCAGATAGGCGTTGCCCAGATTGTAGAAGAGATGGCCGTTGCCGATACCCGAATGGGCCAGGTCGGCAAAGGCGTGGGCGGCCTCGTCAAAGTGTCCGGAATTGAAGGCGTCGATGCCCTGTATGAAGGTCCGTTCCCGTGTGCCGGTTACGCTTTCGGCCTGGGCCTGGGCGATGCCGGGCAGCAGCAGGATCAGAAAAAGGAAGATCTGTGTCATGCGCATATCGTGTCCACCAGTTTCTTGGTTTGAGCGATGAGCCCATCGGTGCGATCCGTGGCGTCCTGGTGATTGGAGGACGCGCCGTACCTTGCCGTGTCCAGACTGAGCATCATGTTCCTGACC
The DNA here is from genome assembly GCA_964458145.1 of uncultured Desulfovibrionales bacterium. Lineage (GTDB taxonomy): Bacteria > Desulfobacterota > Desulfovibrionia > Desulfovibrionales > Desulfomicrobiaceae > Desulfoplanes. The sequence goes on from CAYWJL010000074.1 coordinate 6,561, forward strand.
TCCGTGCCCAGATCCCTGTCTCCCGTGGTGCGAGCCACCAGATGCTCGGCCTCTTCATAGGTCAGGGATTCCGACAGGGTGTGGGTGCGAGATGCAATGGCCGCCATGATGGCCCGGGAGCACAGGGTCAGGGTGTCGGTGTCGTGCCGGCCTGCCTCTTCGATCAGGGACAGGGCCATGGTTCGATACCGTTTGGACGGGTGGCCCATGCCCTGCCGCTGTTTCCGGATCACCATGAGTCCGAGAAAGGCCATGGGCGGCAGAAGGAGAAAAAGGGCGAACATGCTCCCGGAGAGGGGAGACTGATCGTGGATGGCGTCCATGCGCTCGTACAGGGGCAGGATGTCCTTGTGCAGGATGGTCACGTCCTGTTTGGGTGGCCTGGTTCTCGAGGCAGTGGGCGTGGCTTGGTCGGCTGGTGCCGGTCGGGCTTGAACCGTTCCCCTGGTGACCGTGATCCCCATGGGCGGAGTGGAGATGGACTGGTAGGCACCCGAGGCGGGATCGAACCAGTTCAGGGCGATGGGGGGAACAGTCAGTTCGCCGGGTTCGGTGGGGACCAGGGCGTGGGAAAATATCCTGGAGCCAACGGTTCCCGAAGGGGTCACCCGGGTTTGGGTCACTGGTTCGTCAGCATAGGTCTTGCACGTGTCCCCGAGGGCGAGTGGCGGCGACGGGGCGTCCTGGATATTGCCGGTTCCCGCAATGGTGATGGTCAGGGTCGTGCTTTCCCCGGTGGCCAGTTCGGCTTTGTCCAGCTTGGCATCGATGGAGAAGCGGCCGATGAGTCCGGAAAACGGGGGCGCATTCTCGGACCGGGCGGGCAGGGCCTGGATGGTCAGGGAAAGGGGATTGGAACGAAAGGTCTTGTGAGTCCTTCGGCTGTGGGAGAAAAAGGGATCGTCGAACAGAGAGTGCCGGCGGGAGCTGCTGCGAGAAGCGTCATACACGTCGCAGGACAGGGTGGCCGGGCCGATGGTCTGCTCACCCGGCCGGTTGGGGGTGATCAGGTAAGAGAGCCGGGTCACCCTGAAGGATCGACCGTTCACGACTTTGTCGAAGGTTTGCTGGTCCCCGAGTTTTTCCACACTCATACCCGGAAATTCAGGCTCTTCGAGACGGGCATTGGACATATTCACGGACTGGAACACCGAAACCGTGTACACGAGCTGCTGGCCCACATACCCCGTGTCTGCGGAGAGTTCGGCCCGCACAAAAATGGGGGCGTCCCCGGCCTGATCCGACGTTGTCGGTTCTTTGGTCACGGTGATGGAGATGGCGGCGGTCTCGAGGACGCCGTCACCGGTATCCACGGGGAGAGGGGGGATGGTCAGTTTTCCGTTTTTCTGGGGGACCAGGGTGTAGGAATATTCCTTGGTCCGGGTCATGGACCCGTTGACAAGGGAGATATTCGTGCCCGAGCTCCTGGACACGATGTCGAAATCCGTGATCACGGAAGTGTCCACGTCGCCGCTGCCGTCCGTGATGGTCACCGTGAGGGACAGGGATTCACCCCGGGTGATCCGGGTTCTGTCCACGGTGGCCCGGACGCTGGTCGTGGCCAGGGCCTGGACGGGCAGGATGAGGAGGATGCAAAAGATGAGTAGTTTGTTCATGAATGTTCAACCAAACCCATGTTGATATATTGCGTTTCTATGGAA
>CAYWJL010000075.1:0-8209 GCA_964458145.1 uncultured Desulfovibrionales bacterium
ATGCCGGTTATGGGCAGATTTCATGGCAAAACCACCAAGCGATTTTGTATCTATTGTAAGCGTCCAGTAAACCCCACCTTTCCGCAGTTGTTCTGATTTGCGATATAGGTTTCTCCAATTCAACCAGGAGGAACCTCATATGACCACACCCCGCAATTGTAAGCCCCCAAGAACCCGAAAAGACAAAACCTGCTTCTGGATGGCCGCAGTCCAGGCATGGGAGAAGAGCGGCCTTGCTCAGAGCGAGTTCTGCCGCAATCAGGGACTTCGTTCTTCCACCTTCAGATACTGGAAGAAAAAACTATCGGCCATCGAGCCTGATCAAGATCAACCCCAAGAGTTGGTTCCCATCCAGGTCGCCTTTGAAAGTCCTGTCTCTCACCACTCAGCGTCTACCTGCTCAATTTCCATGACCGTTCGTGGTCGCTACCAAGTCGATGTCGCCGACGATTTCCGCTCCACGACGCTTGAGCGGGTTATTCGTGTCCTGGAGGGAATATCATGATTCCCTTCGGAAACAATACCAAAGTCTATCTCGCCCCCGGATATACGGATATGCGAAAAGCCATCAATGGGCTATCCATCATGGTTCAGGGGGTTCTCGAACTTGATCCTTTCTCGGGACATCTCTTTGTTTTTTGCAATAAATCAAGTACCATTATTAAAATCTTGTATTGGGATAGAAATGGGTTTTGTTTATGGCAAAAAAGATTGGAAAAGCATAAATTTATTTGGCCAAAAAACAAGAATGATGTTCAAACAATTGGACAAAAAGAACTCAATTGGCTGTTAAACGGATTAAATCCATTTATAGATAATCCACATCCAGATTTACACTATAAAAATCTATTCTAATCTTAAAAAATGCTTGCATAATAAACAATAACTGAATATAAAAAACTCAGTTATGGACATAAACAACCTTCCAGATAATATCGATGATCTTAAAAGAATCATCATTGATCTCTTTCAGCAACTAAAACTTTCTGAAGAAAGATGCAGGTTGTTTATAAATGAGATATTCGGCAGTTCATCTGAAAAGTACAAATTCAAAGATATAATAGAAGGCCATCAATTTCTTCCCTTTTTGGTATTAGATGAGATCATCCAGATACAACATGATTCTCAAAATAATGAAGATGGCGAGGATGATGAAGAGACCGAAAAAACACGCAAGCCGGGCAAGAAAAAGAAAGGTCGCAAACCGCTGCCACCGCATTTAACCAGAGTCGATAAGATTATCGACCTTATCGAAGAAGAAAAATTCTGTGAGTGTGGAACTCCACTAATCTGCATCGGGGAAGAGGTGTCCGAAAAGCTTGATTATGTCCCTGCAACTCTCCGGGTTGTCCGAACCGTTCGTCGTAAATATGCATGCCCGGCATGCGAAGGCGTGGATAGCCCCACTCCCGTCAAGATTGCCCCTGCCCCTATCCAACTGATTCCCAAAGGAATTGCCACTGCTGGATTGATAACGTATGTGATCATTTCCAAATTCGTCGATGCCTTGCCTTTTTACCGACAGCACCGCCAATTCTTACGCCTGGGCATTGATATCGCCCGGTCAACAATGGCTGCATGGACAATCTATGTAGCCGAGCTTTGCAAGCCACTTGTCGATCTCCTCGTCCAGGACATCCGATCCGGACCTATTATCAATATGGATGAAACCACAATCCAGGTACTCAAAGAACCCGACAGAAAAAATACTACCAAATCCTATATGTGGGTCTTCATCGGTGGAGATCCGCAATACTCCGCTGCTGTCTTCAAGTACGATCCCTCCAGGTCTGGGGATGTCCCCAGCGGTGTCGTCGGACCTGATTATTGCGGGTACATACAGACTGATGGCTATGGAGGATACAACAGTCTCGGCAATCGCGATGGCATTACTCATCTGGGATGTCTCGTCCATGCTCGCAGAAAATTCATCGAGGTCATCAAAGCCTTGCCGAAAGGGACGAATACGAAGGGAAGCACGACTCAGATCGTTTTGGATCATATTCGTGATCTTTACCGGATCGAGAAATTTGCCGCCGATCATGCAATGACACCAGATCAGATTCGTGACCTTCGTCAGGACAAGGCTGTGCCCATACTAGGCGACCTCAAGACCGTGCTCGATCAAAGTATTGCGACGACTCATCCTTCGGGGCGTCTCCACCAGGCCATATCCTATGCACTTGGACAGTGGAACAGATTGGTTCGCTATACGGAAAACGGAATTCTTAAGCCGGATAACAATCTGGTCGAAAACGCGATCAGGCCTCTAGCGGTGGGGAGAAAAAATTGGTTGTTTGCAGGATCTCCTCGTGGTGCCGAGGCCTATGGGGTGCTTTTATCCGTCATTGAAACAGCCAAGCTCAATGGATTGGAGCCCTATGTGTACCTCCGCCACCTTCTGGAGAAGATTCCTCATGCAAAAGGGACCGAGGACCTGGAGAAGCTGCTCCCCAAACACTTTACGCCCGAAACCCTACCGAGGTACAAATGATAACGCCTCGGCACTCATTGAGCTTAAGCCTGTCTCGCATACACGCGGGGCAGGCTTTTTTGATCTTATCACAATTGAAAATCTGTGCAACAGGTGGGGTTGGTTGGACGCTTACCCAGCGTCTCTACACCCCGCATTGCCCCAGCGGCCCCGGGTCCTGCAGATTTACGGGCGACCAGGAACCCGGGCTGAAGGTGGCGAAGAAGATTTCGCGTGCCTTGTCCGTGCCGATGATGGCGATGGTGTCGTACCCTTGAATGGTGAAGTCGGCTCCGGGGTTGAGGATGAGCTTATCGTTGCGCACAACGCCGATGACGGATGTGCCTGTTGTCTTGCGGATGTCGCTTTTTTCCAGGCTTTGTCCGGCCAGAGGGCTTGTGGGGTCCACGGTGACCCATTGGAGATCGAAGAGGACTTCGGCACTCCTGATGCGTTCGAGAAGGGCCGCCTGGTCGGATTGATCCGGGGTCGCGTTCCATTGCTCCCGCAGGGTCTTTATGTAGTCGTGGATGCGCGTTGCCGGAATATGCAGATGGGCAAGGGTTGTTCGGGTCATCTCGAGGCCCGCTTCAACTTCGGGGATGACGATCTCGCTGACACCGAGTTCCTGCAATTCCTTGAAGGATTCCCGGGTGGAGGTGCGCGCGATGATGGGGAGGGTGGTCCGGAACTGTCTGACCCGTGCGGCGACGGCTCTGGTTCGCAGGGTGTCGGGCAGGGTGATGACCACGAGTGAAGCTGTGTGAAGAGATGCTGCCTCGAGCACGATTTCATGGCTCGAATCACCGTAAATGACTGGTATGTTTGCTGCTTTGGCCTGTTCCACACGCGTCTGATCCAGTTCGATGACCACAAAGGGAAGGTTCAGACAGGAAAGAACCCGTGCGACCTGGGAACCGATTTGGCCGTATCCGGCAACGATCACATGGTGATGCAATCCCGACTCGGGGATGTTGATGCTTTCGAGTCGCTCGTGTTTGAAAAACCGTTTTTTCAGGGCGTAGAGCCTCGCGGTCAGGGACGAGACAAGGGGGGTGAGCACCATGGTGACGACGGTTATGGTCAGGACCAGGGAAAAGAGGTTGCGATCGATGGAGCCCTGACTCACGCCGATGCGGGCGAGCACGAAGGAGAATTCACCGATCTGGAACATGCCGAGTCCCACGGCCAGGGGGATGATGTTTCCGTACTTGAAGATCCGGGCCATGGATGCAAAGATGATCCCCTTGCCCACGCCGATGGCAAGGACCAGGATCAGGATCTCTCCCAGATGATCCACCAGGAAAGCGGGATCGAGAAGCATGCCCACAGAGGCGAAGAAGAGCAGCCCGAACACGTCACGAAGGGGGATGATATCGCTTAATGCCTGGTGCCCGTATTCGGATTCGCTCAAAACCATCCCGGCCACAAAGGCACCAAAGGCAAAGGACAGACCCACCAGATGGGTCAGGTAGCCGATGCCGAGTCCGATGGCTGTTATGGCGATGAGAAAGAGCTCACGTGAGCCCATGCGTGCGATATGGGTCATGAGGCGTGGCAGGAGGCGTGTTCCCAATAGAATCATGGACGCGATGAATATGGACGCCTTGACTGCTGCAAAGCCCAGTTCCGAGAGCCCCATATCCGGATTGTCCAGCTTGGGCAGAGTGATCATCAGCGGGATCACGGCCAGGTCCTGGACAATGAGCATGCCGATCATGACCTTGCTCGACAGGGTACCCAGCCATCCCTGGTTCATGAGGGTCTTCAAAATGACCATGGTGCTCGACAGGGAGATGAGCCCGCCAAGCCACAGGGCCTGACGCCATTCCAGCCCCATGAATCGTCCGATGCTGAAACCGAGCCCGATGCACAGAAGAATCTGGATGGGGGTTCCGATGAGGGCGATTTTCTTGACCGGTTTGAGGTCTCTCAAGGAAAATTCCAGCCCCAGAGCAAAGAGAAGCAGGGCCACCCCGATTTCGGCGAGCAGCTCGATCTCATGCATGCTCGAGACGGTCAGCCCGCCGGTGTTCGGCCCAAGGAGCACTCCGGCGATGATGTACCCGAGGATGACCGGCTGACCCAACCGGTGCATGAGCAGGCCGCTGAAAAACGAGGTGACCACGAGCAGTATGATGTCGGTAGTGATTCCCATAATTTTCTCAACTCTCTCAAATCTCTCAAATCTCTCAAATCTCTTAAATCTCTCAAATCTCTTAAATCGCTTAAATTTCTCAAATTTTTAAAACCCATACCCACATCTCCGATAACCTGCAAGAAGGACACGAAGAACCATATGCATCCATCCAACCAATCAGACGGGACTGACGGACCAGCAATCGGGTGTCAGGAGAACCCGGTGCTCGAACGGTCCGTGCTCATCGTTGTCTGCCTGACAGCTTTTATCACCCCGTTCATGCTCTCGGGGATCAACATCGCCCTGCCGCGCATTCAGTCAGCTTTTTCAGCCAGTGCGGTGGGGCTCTCCTGGGTGACCACTTCCTATCTTCTTGCTACGGCCGTGTTCCTGGTTCCCATTGGCAAGCTGGCCGATATGCACGGGAGGCGACGATTTTTTCTGGCTGGGGTCCTGCTTTTCGTCATCTCTTCAATGGGTTCCGGGTTGGCTCTGTCCATGCCCATGCTCATCGGCATGCGGGTGGTGCAGGGAGCCATGATCCAATGCACCGGAGTGGCCATTCTGGTCTGCGTGTTTCCGCCCAAACATCGGGGACGGGCCATGGGGTTTCAGGTCGCATCCGTATATCTGGGCCTTTCTCTGGGGCCCTTTGTGGGAGGGTGGCTGACCAATGTGCTGGGATGGCGTTCGGTTTTTCTGATCGGTTCGGCCCTGGGTCTCTACGCCCTGGTACTTGCCTTTGTTCGGCTCGATCAGGAATGGAAGGAGGCAGATGGAGAGCGTTTCGATTTCTTCGGGTCCCTGGTTTATGGGATTTCACTGGCTTGTCTGGTGGTTGGAGCGCCCAGGCTGCCACAGATGCTCGGATGGTTTTCGGTTGTTCTGGGAATACTTGGCCTGGTTGTCTTTGTGTACCTGCAGAAACGGGCCCGATTCCCTGTCCTGGACATGCGGATTTTCACTGGAAATCGGGTCTTCACCTTTTCCAATCTGGCCGCATTGATCCACTATTCAGGTTCGTATGGGGTCATGTTTCTGCTCAGTCTGTACCTGCAGTATATAAAGGGGATGCAGCCCCATACCGCCGGGCTGATTCTCATCTGCCAGCCCGTGTTCCAGGCTGTGCTCTCGCCCCTTGCTGGAAGATTGTCCGACAGGATAGAGCCCGGGATCATCGCCTCCGCAGGGATGGGGATGACCGCTATGGGACTTGGGGTTTTCGCTTTTTTGGGGGAGGATTTTTCCCTTGCAGCGATTGTTGCTGTTCTCTGTTTCATGGGCATCGGTTTTGCCCTGTTTTCCTCACCCAACATGAACGCCATCATGGGCTCGGTGATCAGAAGACAGTATGGGGTATCTCCTCGACCATGCGCACCCTGGGAATGCTCGTGAGTATGGGAACGTCCACAGTCCTTTTCGCCCTCATGCTCGGTGCAGATCCCATCGAACCGGCGACGTTTCCCGTGTTTTTGGAGACGGTCCGGTTGTGTTTTTTTGTTTTTGCGTGCATGTGTTCGGTAGCCATTGTTTTTTCATTGGCACGGGGAAGGATGTATTGAGGTTCAAGGATTAAGGTTTAAGGGTTACGTTTCATGGGGTTTAGATGGGGGTTCTGGCTACGATGAATTGTAGTCTGCTAAGAGATTCAATGCCGCAAAGCCTATTGCTCAGGAAATATGTAAAACCGGATTGGCGATAACGTATGTTGCATGTTTTGAAGTGACGACCCGGTAAAAAACGCAACAAAAGCAAAAAAGCCCAACCAGGAAACCTTTCATTTTCGAAGGTATTGTACCTGGTCGGGCTTTTTTTACATTCTGTTTGGTGGTGGGATCGGAGCAACAGAAATCGAACCCGCGTCCGAAAATGCCTGGTTCGGAGTCGCTAATGGCCTGTGGAAGACGAAGATGAGCTGATATCCTTGCGTAATTCCTCAACAACCAATCGAAGTTTGGTTTTGACCGTTTCGATCACGTCATGCTCATTACGCCATTCTTTTTTGGTATAGATATGGATGGGGACAATGAATTTTTCTGTGGGAAAAAAGATGAATCTGAGGCCGCCACGTTTACCTATATTGTAGGCCTTCAGAGGGAACCGGGCCTTTCTGGTACCGTACCCGCCAACACCAGGAAAAAGATCGCCAAGGCGAGGATTTTTCCTGACCTTGGCGATGGCTTGTTTGAGGTCGGTCTCAGCTCTTGGATATTTTTTGAGCACCGTTTTTTTGCTCGCTATAAATGCGGCTGTATCCTTGAATCCCAGTGGTTCACTCACCGAAAAGCCCTGCCAGTTCCTTTGAGAGTGCCCTGAGTTCCATATCGGTCGAAGCCGTGAGATCTTCGACAAGATCATCCCACTCGGTCAGGGCTGCTCGGATGTGGCGTTTGGTGAAGTAAAGCCCGTCAAGCTTTTCGAATTCGTTGTGAATCGTATAGAGATTATCCCGGATTTTTTGGGCTTTATCAATGATCCGAAGCGTGCCGTCACTCAATTCATCAGTTTTGGAACAATGTTCCATACGTACACGCAGCTGACGGACCTCGGCCCAGGATGCTGTGCGGATGGTCAAGGCAATAAAAAACAGCCTTACCTTGTTGAACAAGGGAAAGCTGTCTCTGTTCAAAAGCCTTTCTGGGTTGGGCAAAAAAGCCGTAGTTGATATGGATAGGGTATGTGTCATGGTACTATCCCTTGCTCGTATATCGATTTACCGATGGTCTTTTGGTGGAGGCGGCGGGAATCGAACCCGCGTCCGAAAATGCTTGGCATCGAAGCTTCTACAGGCTTAGGACAGGTTTTGATCTCGACTTCGGGCGGGCCCCTGCCCCGGCATCCCGAAATCCAGTCTGAGTAAAGTCTCGCTGCCGGTCCCTAAGACGTGAACCCACAACCAGCCTGATGAGATGGCGCCCCGTTCGGCGTATCAGGCGTCAGCCGGCGGGACGTGGCAGCCGTGGCTGCCAGTGTTACGAATGGCGGCTAGGCTGCCATTGCGTAAGCGTAATTGTCGTTGTTGGCAATTAAGTGTTTGCTGTGTGTTTAACGAGGACCTCACAGCACCTCGACCTGCGACCCCGGCCTCAACTATCCCCGTCGAAACCAGTGCGCCCCCTTTCAAAGAACATGAGACTACTTATAGTGTGTGGATGTGGTTTGGCAAGTGGTTTGTGACAACCCGATTACATTTTTTCGGCTTTAATTTGAGTAATGACATCATTCATGGAGATGTCTTTTAGCCAACTATTGCGGTCTTTTGTATAGTCTCCTTGGCCTAGAGAAAATTGGTTGAGAAAACGAATGGTATCAACAACGCCCATTTCATTGAATAGAATATGAGCCGCCTGACGGTTAATTTCAGAAACCGGTCTTGTTTGTGTATTCATATTTCCAACTCCATCACAAACTCGGTGGGGGATACCACCTGTGTATGCAATCCATCAAAGTTTTTCGCTTTTTTTAAAAATTTATCGTCAAAAGTACAAAAATAATCAATTTTTGCAGCGGATGCAAATGCCAGATGAAGAGCATCAAGTGTTTGTAGGCCTCTGTTTTCAAAATTTCTGGCAACGAGTTCTATGCTATTTGATAAT
>CAYWJL010000076.1:0-666 GCA_964458145.1 uncultured Desulfovibrionales bacterium
TTTTCGGAACAAAGATACCAAGGACCGTGCCAATGCGTGGTTTTTTTCTAGTGCGCTGAAATAAAAGAACAAAAAATTATCTGCGCATGTCGTTTGAATGTACAGTTGCGATATGCAACGATTACGGTTTGCACGAAGATGAGAGTTATCATGTAAAAACGATAGGTTGCGTGTCTGTGGTCTGCTAGTGCCGTTTGTTGCATTTTGCATCGGTGCAACACTCCTTTGAGAATGAAAAAACGAATGCAAGATGGGGCAAACTCAGGTAGGAGCGAGTGTGCAGCCTTTACCGGCGAAATTTTTCGACCTTCCGGCCATTACAATGTTACGATGCAAACAGGTGGGTATGACATGTTCTTCAAAAAAAACAAGCCGTTGGAATCGCCGACTGTTCATTTTGAATCCGAATCCGAAGACTCGGATATCCCGGTCATTCCAGGTCACATCAAGGAGTTGCAGGAACAGATCCGGGGGGCGGATCTTCCGGATGGGGCCAGGGATACGGCGCATCGGGAACTCGACCGCATTGTCGGGCTCGACCGTTTTTCTCCGGAGGCGGGCATAGGGATCAATTATCTGGACTTTTTGCTTTCACTTCCCTGGAAAACCGTTACACGCGACAACCTGGATCTTGAACGGGCAAAAATCATTCTCGAGTCCCGTCAT
>CAYWJL010000076.1:676-8167 GCA_964458145.1 uncultured Desulfovibrionales bacterium
GGGCTTGACACGGTCAAGGAACGGATCCTGGAATTTCTGGCCGTCAAGACTCTCCGGGGGGAGCGTCTTCCGAGTATCCTGATTGTAGACGATGAAGAAATCGCCCGAACCAACCTGGCCTATGTGTTTGAAAAGGACGGGTATGAGGTGGCTACGGCGCAAAATGGTCTGGAAGCGGCGTATTACATGGACAAGCAGCCTGCCGACATCGTGATCACTGATCTCAAGATGAAGCGCATGGACGGTATTCAGCTGCTGGCCCAGATCCGGAAGCAATGGCCGGATACCGGTGTTATCATGATTACCGGGTATGCCACGGTGGACACGGCGGTGGCCGCCTTGCAGGAGGGGGCGGATCATTATCTGAGCAAGCCGGTCAATCTGACCAAACTTCGAACCTGTGTACGGGAAATGGTCGAAGCCAGGGAACGTGCATCCCACCTGAACGGACCGGTGCTTTGCTTTACAGGCCCTCCCGGTACGGGAAAGACGTCCATCGGAAAGGCCATTGCCGAGGCTCTGGAACGCACATTCGTCCGTTTTTCCCTGGCCGGTCTCAGGGATGAGGCCGAACTTCGGGGGCATCGCAGGACATATGTGGGGGCCATGCCAGGGCGTATTCTGGCTGAGATCCAAAAAGTCGGAGTCCGTAACCCGGTGATCATGCTCGACGAGATGGACAAGATCATACAGGATTTCAAGGGAGATGCGGCATCCGTGTTCCTGGAGGTTCTGGATCCGGAGCAGAATGGCGCTTTTGTGGACCATTATCTGGACATTCCGTTCGACCTGTCGAGGGTGATGTTCATCGCCACGGCCAATATGGCGGAGAACCTCCCGGCCCCCCTTTTGGATCGTATGGAACTGATCGAATTTTCGAGCTATTCCTACAAAGAAAAAGAACGTATCGCCAAGCGGTACCTGGTGCCTGCGCAACTCAAGCGACATGGGTTGGGCAGGGACTCTGTAGGGTTGACCGATGGGGGGATACATCATCTGATTTCCGGGTATACCCGGGAGGCCGGTCTGCGAGGACTGGAAAAGAAGATCGCCGATCTGTGTCGCAAGGTGGCCAGGCAGCGCGTGGAACTCAAAGAGGAAGGGAGTGAAAAGACTATTCTGGATGAGGAAGAACTGACCGCTTTGTTGGGGTCTCCGCCGTTTGGCACAGAGCGGGGTCCGGCATCGCCCAGGGTCGGTCTGGCAACGGGAATGGCATGGACCGAGACCGGAGGGGAGATCATTTCCGTGGAAGCGGTCGGCATGAAGGGGAGCAAGCAGCTCCTGCTGACCGGTTCGCTGGGTGAGGTCCTCAGGGAATCGGCACAGGCCGCGCTCAGCTATCTACGCAGTAACGCCGACCTGTATCATATCGATCCGGGCTTTTTCGAAGTTTCGGATATTCACATCCATCTCCCGTCGGCCGGGGTGACCAAGGAGGGACCCTCCGCCGGAATTACCATTTTTACGGCCCTGCTTTCACTGCTTACAGGGCGTGCCGTGCTCCAGGATGTGGCCATGAGTGGGGAGATGACGTTACTTGGGGATATCCTGCCGGTGGGAGGCGTGCGGGAAAAGATTCTGGCCGCATCCCAGGCCGGGATCAACAGGCTTGTGTTTCCCGGGCGTAACAAGGCTGCCATCGACGCGCTGGATGCCGATGTCGTTCAGGGCATGGAGATCAGCCTGGTGGATGATGTGTGCCGACTTGCAGATATCGTGCTGGTCAAGGAAGAAGCGGGCAAGGGGCGGGCTGTATAATCGGGAGAACGGAACACGGAAGACGGAGACGACAGGGAGACGGGAGGAGGTCTGATGTCCGAGGTCGGCAAACAGCAAAAACGACATCCCGGACTTGATCGTCATCCCGGATTTGATCCGGGATCTGCATGGATGTGGGGTTGCTTTGATGTTTGGGGTAGGTCGTTACACGCATTCCTCTTCGACATGCAGCCTTTTGAGTTTGCGCCACAGGGATACCCGGTCGATTCCCAGGATGGCGGCTGCGCGTGTCTTGTTGCCGCCCACGGCAGCCAGTATGTCCGCGATGTAGTGACGCTCCATCTCCTCCAGGGTCATGAGATGCGATGGCTTGTCGACCCGGGGGGAGACTTGGGTGGTCCGGACTTCGGCGGGCAAGAGGTCCGGAGTGAGTTCTTCACTTCCTCCCAGAGCCAGAGCCCTTTCCACGATATTTTCCAGTTCTCGGACATTGCCGGGAAAGGTGTAGGTTTGCAGGCAATCCAGGGCATCCTGGGAGACACGGGTGATCCTGCGCCCGGCAGCGGCATGTTTTTCCAGAAAATAATTCAGCAGCAGGGGCAGATCTTCCTTGCGTTCCCGCAAGGGGGGGACGTTCAGGGCCACCACGTTCAGTCGGTAGTAGAGATCCCGGCGAAAGGTTCCCTGTTCCACAAGGGCGGCCAGATCGCAGTTGGTCGCGGCCACCACCTGGATATCCAGAGGAATCTCCCTGGTCCCTCCCACGCGGATGAAGGTCCGCTCCTGAAGGACCCTCAGCAGCTTGACCTGCAGGTTCAGGGGCAGCTCTCCCACCTCGTCGAAAAAAACCACACCCTTGTCCGCAACCTCGAGCAGCCCGGATTGGCCCTTGTCCGCTCCGGTAAAGGCCTCGCGTTCGTGGCCGAAAAGCTCCTTGTCCATGAGCTCGGCTGTGAAGGTGCCGCAATTGATGGCCATGAACCGCTTGTCGCACCGGGGACTGAGCTTGTGGATCCCCTTGGCCACCAGTTCCTTGCCCGTGCCGGTTTCGCCCTGGATGAGCACATTGCATCCGGTCAGGGCGACCTGGTGGATTCTTTTTTTCAGGGAGGCCATGGCCGGACTCTGACCGATGATGGGCAGGGGATTCTTTGTGGCCTCGAGAGACTGGCGGAGAATGATGACTTCCGCCGACAATGCCCTTTTCTCCAACGCCCGCTCCACATGGCCACGGAGTTCCTCCAGGTTCACGGGCTTTTCGATGTACGTGTACGCTCCCTTGCGCATGGCCTCGACAGCCGTGTTCACGGAAGAATAACCGGTAACGAGAATCACCTCCGTTGCCGGACGCAGTTTCCGTGTCTGTTCGAGCAGGGCAATTCCCGACAGATCGGGCATCATGAGATCCGAGATGACGAGGTCGTAGTCACTGGCTCGGAGCCGTTCCAGGGCTTCCCTGCCTGATGATGCCTCCTCCGTCAGATGACCGCTCTTGCCAAGGGCGTGACAGAGGTTTTCCCGGGCAATGGCCTCGTCGTCGACAATGAGGATGCGTGCGTTATCCATGGCGGGTGCCGGTTCTGGCGGTTGCAAGGTGGGAGGCGCTGTCAGGTTCGGCCATGGGCAGGTTGATGGTGAAGCAGGTTTCCTTGCCCGGCGTACTTGTCACCGTGATGGTTCCGTTGTGTTTCTTGATGATGCCGTAAGCGACGGACAATCCCAGCCCGGTCCCGCTGCCCACGTCTTTGGTGGTGTAGAAGGGGTCGAAGATCCGGTCCATATGCTCGGGCAGCACGCCCGACCCCGTATCGCGAACCTCTATGTGGGCCAGGTGGTCCCGGGGTTCGGCACTGACGGTTATGGTGCCTGCGTTGGGAGCGATGGCCTGGATCGCGTTCATGATCAGGTTCAGGAAGACTTCGTGCATGCGCTGGCGGTCGAGGAACACGATCATTGCTTCGGGTATGTCGTGTACGATGGTGATGTTCGGCGGCAGCTGACTGGAAAGGAGATTGATGGCCGTAGCAACGGTCTGGTGCAGACTGGTGGGAGCGATGGAGAACTCCCGATGTCGGGAAAAGTCCAGGAGACCCTTGACGATATCCCGTGCCCGGTTCGTCTCCTGATCGATATTGTGCAGAAGCCTGGTCGCGAATGACGCATCGGACCCGTGCCCCGATTCTTCCATGAGGATCTGGCAGGACGTGGAAATGTTGTTCAGTGGGTTGTTGAGCTGGTGGGCGATCCCAGACGTCAAGGTGCCCAGGGAGGAAAGTTTCTGGGCCTGGACAAGTTGGTTCTGGCGGGTTTCCAGTTCATCGACCATCGCATTGAAGGCCATGATCACCCGCTGGATCTCGTCATGGGTATTGGTGACCTGCAATGGCGTGAAGTTGCCGTGTCCGATGGCTCTGGATGCATCTTCCACCAGCTTGAGGGGAGTGATGACGTTTTTGGTGACAAAGAACACCAGCACGATGACCAGAATGAGGGCAACCAGGATGGACAGGAGAATATTGTGCCTGATGGTGGTGTTGATGCGCAGGATGTCATTACGTTCGAAACTGGTCACTTCCTTGGACTGAGCCACGATTTTCTGGCCGCTTTCCCGAAGCTGGCCGGCCATTTCATCCCGGTGGTGCGTGGGATTGTCCTGGTCGCAGATACGTTTGAGAAGATTGCCGTAGCGTCCCAGTTCCTGTTTCAGATCCGTGATCTGTGCGCCTATATCCCGCCGGGCGTGCCGGGATCTGGACAGAGAGTTCAAAAGGTCGAGCCCTTTTTGAATGAACGCTTTGCTTTCCTGGACGCAGGTGTCGCTGCCGTAAAGGAAATAGTTTTTTTCCAGCCGCCGTATCTCCAGAATGACATTGCTGAAATCATCCGCCTTTTCAACAAGCATGACCTTGTTTTCGACCTTGACGATATTGGAATAGGAAAGGGCCGCTATTCCCCCGAAGCAGAGGGAAAAAAGCAGCATTCCGATCATGATTTTCTGACGGATATTGAGCTGTATGAGGGATTGCTTGTGCATGGGTGTGTTGATGAGGTGGTGCCGGGCGTGAACAACGAATGGATACCCCCGGAAAAATTATGAAGAACGACGGGTAGCTCAAAGTCGGGAGAGACGCAAACACGTTGCTGCGAGGTGGAAGAATGTGAGGGTGCTGCGTTGACATGCGATCGCTTCCCGTCCGGGATGAGGATAGAAAAAGGGGGCGGTTCAAAATGAACCGCCCCCTTTGTTGTGAGGAAGGTGAAATATAGGCATAGGTCCTCTATGTCCTAGAGAACCTATATTCCCTGGTCACAGCAATAATGCCTCTGCTTGCCCCCGGGATTACGGTGTTTTGCACTGCGCACTGTGCTCTGAGTACTGCGCACCGGTCTTTCACGCCGCTCCTTCCTGAATTTTCTGACGATAAACGACAATATCTTCCACCGTGAGAACCGGCAATCCATGTTTCCGGCCGATGGCCACGATTTCAGGCAGGCGGGCCATGGTGCCGTCGGGGTTGGTCACTTCGCAGAGCACGCCGTAGGGCTTGAGACCGGCCAACCGCATGAGGTCGACGGATGCCTCGGTGTGGCCGCGACGTTCGAGCACCCCGCCGGAACAGGCCTTCAAGGGAAAGACATGGCCTGGGCTGTGGATGGATTCCCGGGTGGCATCGTCGGCAATGGCTGCCTGGATGGTGGTGATGCGATCTGCTGCGGAGACGCCGGTGGTCACGCCGTGGGCGGCTTCGATGGAGACGGTGAACGCGGTTTTATTGGCGCTTTCGTTTTTGTCCACCATCATGGGCAGGTTCAATTGTTTGATCTTTTCTTCGGGCATGCACAGGCAGACGATGCCGCTGCATTCCCGGATAAGCATGGCCATCTGGGGAGGTGTCAGGGATTCGGCCGCAAAGATGAGGTCGCCCTCGTTTTCGCGGTCGGTGTCATCGGCTACGAGCACGCCCTTGGCGGAACGCAGGGCCTCGAGGGCCGCTTCAACACGCTGGATGGGTGAACCGAAGTTGTCGAGAAGGGACTGATTCATGGTAGGTCTCCTTGAGTATGATGGGGTACCAGAATCAGGGCGAAAGAAAAGACAGGAGCCCGCAAGGGGCATCAGAAAGAAACGCCGCGGCAGGAAACCGCGGTGCTTGAAGCTGTCACATCCTCTTTCATCCGGACTGTTACCGTCGGCCCCGGCATCTCACCGGGTCTGCTGACCTTCCTGCCGTCAGGAAGCGCTCGCGGGCTCCCCGGAAAACCGGGATACCGCCGGTGGGGAATTGCACCCCGCCCTGAGAATACGTGGGAAAGTTGCTACGTCGGGTGGTGGGGGATTGTCAATGGAAGAAAAGATTGGAGGATATGGGATATAAGATAGAGGATATAAGATAGAGGATATACGATATAGGATAAAAAACCTTCGTCATCCCGGACGTGATCCGGGATCTTCGGGGGATGGGCTATTTTCAGGACTCCACAGTGCCGAAAGAAAATCGGGGATTGCCGTGATGTGGCAATCCCCGATTTTTTATATCCTTTATCCTATATCTTGTATCCTGTAGCTTTCACAACTCCTCCACCCCGGGCTTGGGCTTGTTGTGCTTCATGATCGGGTTTTTCTTCCTTTTACAGAAGTGTTCGCTCATGCCCTGGATGACCACATAAAATACCGGCACGAAGAAGATCATCAGGAAGGTGGCCGAGATCATACCGGCGAACACGGCTGTGCCCAGGGCCTGGCGGCTGGCGGCTCCGGCGCCTGTGGCGATGACCAGGGGGAAGACGCCCAGGATGAAGGCAAAGGCCGTCATGAGGATGGGTCTGAAGCGCAGCCTGGCAGCTTCCAGGGCCGCTTCCCTGATGCCCTGCCCTGCCTCGTGGCCTTCCTTGGCGAATTCTGAGATGAGGATGGCCGTTTTACAGGCCAGGGCTATGAGCAGGACAATGCCTATCTGGGTGTACACGTTCACGTCCATGTGCCGGATGTACACGGCGATGCCCGTACCCACGAGGGCCAGGGGGACGGCGAAGATGATGGTCAGCGGGAGTGTCCAGCTTTCGTACTGGGCGCACAGGACCAGGTAGACGAAGATGATGGCCAGGGCGAAGATGAGGGCCGTGGCCGATCCAGCCACCTTTTCCTGATAGGACATGCCCGACCAGGCATATCCCATGGAGGTGGGCAGTTTGGCCTTGGCGATATTCTCCATCATGGTCATGGCCTGGCCCGAGCTGACTCCGGCTGCGCCCTGGCCGTTCAGGGTGGCCGTGGGGTACATGTTATACCGTGTGATCAACTGGGGGCCGAGGGTTTTGCTGACCGTGACGATGGTGCCCAGGGGGATCATGTCCCCGTCGTTGTTGCGGACCTCGAGTTTCTTGATGTCCTCGATCTGACTGCGGTACTTGGCGTCCGCCTGGACCCTGACCTGATAGGATCTGCCGAATATGTTGAAGTCGTTGACATATTTGGAGCCGAGGTTGGCCTGCAGGGTGTTGAAGACATCGGACAGGGGGATCCCCAGACTCTTGGTCTGGGTTCGGTCCACATCCGTGAACAGCTGGGGAGTGGTCGCCCTGAAGGTTGAGTAGACCTGGGAAAGGGTGGACTGTCCGTTGGCGGCCATGGCGATGTCCTGGGTCATCTGCTGCAGGGCGGTCAGGCCGACATCTCCCTTGTCCTGGATTTTCATCTCGAACCCGCCTGCCTGACCCAGCCCCATGATGGCCGGGGGGGCAAAGGCGAATACCGTGGCTTCCTGAATG
>CAYWJL010000077.1:0-8045 GCA_964458145.1 uncultured Desulfovibrionales bacterium
GGAGGAAATTGCCAAAGCCACCAATGCCGTTGCCAACCAGGCCAAAGCAAAATGATTTTTTAGACTATATCGGGGGGTTCTGGCTTCTTTTGTTTCATTTCAGGCGGGTTTTAATCCGCCTGTTTGTTTACGGGTTTGGTGATTTTTCTATGTTATAATTGCTGTGAACGCTAATTATGAGTGGGGATGTGTTGGTTACGGCGCATGATAAGGAAAATAGCTCGACGATCAGATTAAAAAAATCACTGGGGCAGAATTTTCTTAAAAGTCAATCTGCTGTGGAACGGATCGTGGATTTGATAGGAAATGAGCCGTCCGAATGTGTGGAAATCGGTCCCGGGGCCGGGGCCATGACCCGGCTGCTGTTGAAAAGGGGACACCGGGTTCACGCTTTTGAGATTGATCGCAGATTAGAACAGCCTCTTGGAGAATGTTTCGGGGATGATCCCGGGTTTCAGTTGTATATGGGAGACTATTTAAAATCAGTCATTCCCGAACAATTGGCTCAGCAAGAGGTGTGTGTGGTTTCCAATCTGCCTTATCATAACGGAACGGCCATTATCAAAAAGGTGTTGGCGGATTTTTCCAATATAAAGGTCTGTGTGTTCATGGTGCAAAAAGAGGTGGCTTTACGACTGGAGGCCAACCCCGGCACCAAGGCCTATGGCGGACTTTCGGTATGGGTGCAGACCTTTGCCGTTCCCAGGATTCTGTTTCATGTCTCTCCCCATTGTTTTCATCCCCGCCCCCGGGTCGATTCCTCGGTGGTCGGATTTGTTCCGCGTCCCCTGCCCGGTGTGGACAAGGCCAGGCTGACCCGGACCATCCATCTGTTGTTCCAGAAGCGCCGCAAGCAGTTGGGCACCATTCTCAAGCCCTTTCAGACCGAAAGCCTGCAGGCCTGGATGGACGAGGAGGGTATCGATCGACGGCTTCGTCCCGAAAATCTCACCCCGGAGCAATTTGTCGGACTGTCAAAGTGTTGGTGAAAAACACTCGTTAACCCTTGTCATACCAAAATTCTCCTTGACTTCAGGGATGAAATTTTGTTCTTGCCCAAGTGTCGCTTCGTTAGACCCCCACCTCTGTCAATATTCAGGCCGGCTCTCGAAAAAACGATTGGGTGTGGACAGAAGAAAAACTTTGTTCTAGGAAGCGTCCTGATCGTGCGGCCAGACAGGGAGTACGTCGGTTTCACGGCCTCAGTGCGGCCGGGGAGCCGGTAGGATATACACATTTTTTATGTTCATGATCGTTTAGGTTATGAAAATGATCACTTTCTATTCAGGAGGAAGAGACTGATGACAAAAGCTGAATTGGTAGCCAAGATGGCAGAGAAGGCCGAGTTGACCAAAGCCCAGGCCGAAAAAGGCTTGAACGCCTTTCTTGAATCCGTGCAGGAGACCCTGGTGTCCGAAGGCAAGCTGACACTGACCGGTTTTGGCACCTTTGTTGTCGAGGATCGCAAGGGCCGCAAGGGCCGCAATCCCCGCACCGGCGAAGAGATTGAAATTCCCGCAAGCAAGGTCGTTCGTTTCAGGCCCGGCAAGCTCTTGAAAGACGCAGTCAAATAATTCTCTGGAGGCATCATGATTCCCGGCGAAACCGTTCACAGCATGCTCCCGCAGGATCTGCCCTGGTGGGCACCAGATCATGTGGTGTTTTTCGGTGTCTTGTATACCGTCCTTTTCGTCATCGGCTCGGGACTTGGCGTAGTTTTCCTGCAGTCCTTTCTCGAGACCATCAAGGAAGCCCGCAAGGAAGAAGTCGCTGCCAAATAGCGTTTTCTGTGCGAAATCCTGGAACTCTTCCTGGTCGTCCCGGTGGGGGTGTCCGGAGTATCTTCCGAATATATAAGAGGAAATCTTCTCAATGAAGATTTCCTCTTTTTATGCTTGCCAAGGAAAGGCGTTTTGGCTAAAAGACTCCTTTCCAAATTTACCTGAGGGAGGTGATTCTATTGCCAGGAGTTGTGTTAGGCGACAACGATACCTTTGATTATTCGCTTCGCAAGTTCAAGAAGCAGGTCGAAAAGGCCGGTATTCTCTCCGAACTCAAGAAGCGTCAGCATTACGAGAAGCCCAGCATCCAGAAGAAGAAGAAAGAGGCTGCCGCCCGTAAGCGCTTGATGAAAAAAATGCGCAAAATCCAGATGATGTAGGGCACACATGCTGCGTTTTCTATCTGCGATATTGCTCGACCTGCACCCGTTCCGGCATGTCCCGGGGCGGGTGTACTTTGTGCTGCAGCCGGCCACACATCACATCATTTCTCTGTAGCCATCCGTCTCAGGATCGGCATGCACACAGGCTCGTCCCTGCCCTTTTTTATGCACGGCATCCGGACGAGCCGGACTTCATGAGCCGCACCCCGAGGCTCATAACCCTGTCTCCCGCCAATCTATGGAATCCAGAACCCTTACTTTGTTGGATTACCCCAAAGTACTCGCCCTGCTCGCTCACCATGCCCTTTCATCGGCCGGCAAGCGTGCCTGCAAGGATCTTATGCCTTGCGAGAACCAGGAAATCCTGCGCCGTGACGTGGCCCTGCTCGAACAGGCTCAGGCCTGGCTCGGCGAAACAGGACATGTCTTTCCCGAATTTCCCGAGCTCGATGGGGTGCTTGCCTTTGCGAGCCGGCCCACAGCGCTTCTGGAGAAGGACGGACTCTGGGCCGTTTCACGGATGCTCGAGTCCGCCAAGGCCGGTCGGGACGCCATTCTCGGTGCGGACAAGGACCGTTTTTACCTGCTCGTGGACGTGGCCGAACAGGTTGCATGGCCCGCCAAATCCTGGTCCGGGCTCAGAAGGTGCGTGGGCAGTGACGGGGAGCTCAAGGACGAAAGCTCGCCCGGCTTGTACTCCGTGCGGCAGGAGATGCGCTCCATTCTGGCCCGGTGTACCCGCAAGGTGAACGATTTTTTCGGGGACAAGGATGTTCTTCATTTTTTGCAGGACGAGTTCTTGACCATCTCCTCGGACAGGTACGTTCTCGCGGTCAAGTCCAATTTCAAGGGCAAGATCAAGGGGATCGTCCATGATTTTTCCCATACCGGAGAGACCTGTTATATCGAGCCGCTTTTTCTCGTTGAGTTGAACAACCAGGTCAGGGATCTCAAGCAGGAGGAGCGTGAAGAGGAGCGCAAGGTCCTCACGCTGCTCACGGATCTCGTGCGTCAGGATCTGGCAGACATCCGGGATATGTACGACTGGCTGGTCATGATGGATGTCCTCCAGGCCAAGGTCAGGTTCGCAACCGCCATCGAAGGGATCGTCCTGCCCATGGAGCCCGGTTCCCCCTTGCATCTCATGCGTGCCCGTCATCCCTTGCTCGCGTTGCAGGGAGGTGCTGTGGTACCCGTGGATATCGTGCTGGAATCCGGGCAGAAGGGGCTCATTGTCAGTGGCGGCAATGCCGGCGGCAAGACCGTCAGCCTCAAGACGCTGGGGCTGATCGCCCTCATGGCCCGAGCTGCCTTGCCGGTTCCCGTGGCCCCGGATAGCCGGTTGCCGTATATCGATCGGGTTTTTGTCTCCATGGGAGACGAGCAGAGCCTCGAGGACAGTCTGAGTACCTTCACGGCCCAGATCAGCCATTTTGCAAGACTGTGGCCGCATATCGGTCCGGACACCCTGGTCATACTGGACGAATTCGGCATGGGCACCGATCCCAGCCAGGGGGCTGCTTTGGCCCAGGCCGTGGTTGACGGGCTTCTGGAGCGGGACAGCTTTGTGGCCGTTGCCACGCATTTTCCGGCCCTCAAGGTCTATGGGTTGACCAGGGAGCGGGTGCGCGCGGCATCGGTTCTGTTCGATCCCGGAACCAAGAAGCCCCTCTACAAGCTCGTCTACGATCAGGTGGGTGCGAGCCAGGCCCTGGATGTGGCCAGGGAGCAGGGACTCGACGCGTCCATCCTGGAACGGGCCGAGGAGTATCTGCTCCTCGAGGGCGGGGACACCAAAGATATATTTAACAGACTCAACGAACTGGCCGATAGTAAGGAAAGGGAACTCGAACGCTTGAAGAAGCGCGAGGCCGTGCTGGAAGAAAAATGGCAGCGGCGGCAAAACCGGTTCGAACGTGAACGCGAGGGCGTTTTGAAAACCCTTGAGACGCGGTCTCAGGAGATCGTCCGCACCTGGCGTGAAGGCCGTCTTGGACGTAAACAGGCTCTCAAGGAACTTGCCGAGGCCAGGAAGCAGCTGGCACCCCGACCTGAGGTCACGGCAGAAGAGCGCGGACTCCAGTGGACCGATCTCGTTGCCGGTAAACGGGTTTTCTATGCCCCGTGGGACAAGTCCGCCATTGTCGAGGCCGCTGATGAGCGCAAGAAGCGGGTCAAGATCAATGCCGGCGGGCTGGCCGTCTGGGTCGGGCTTGAAGATCTGACAGAGGACCGACAGAAGTCACAAGCCTCTACCGGCTATACGGTCCGCAGTGAGCCCGTCACCGGGTCCCTCATGCGTCTGGATCTCCGGGGCATGCGCGCCGACGAGGCCAGAGCACGGCTGGAATCCTTTCTGGACAGCGCCATCCTCAAGGGAGGCGGTGAGCTCGAGATCGTTCATGGCAAGGGAACCGGTGTGCTCAGGCAGGTGGCTCACGAGGTTCTCGAGGTCTTTCCCGGGGTCAAATCCTTTGCCATGGCCAACGCCGATGAAGGCGGCGGGGGGATGACGAGGGTCGTTTTGGAATGATCGAAGATACGAGATACAGGATATGGGATACAGGATATAAGATATAGGGAACAGCAAAAAACGTCATTCCGGATATGATTCGGGATGTCGCAAGGCAGGGGGACAGGGATGCGGGAGACTGGATTTCTCGCGTTGTTTACTGTTGGAGAGACAAGGCATGCCTTGGCTCGACTGATTCGCAAATAGTCCTGGATTCACGCATACGCAATTGTGTCCCATATCATATATCCTATATCCTGAATCTTCTATCATACATCTTTCACAGGAAATCCCATGCCCCGATTCGATGCCGCCACGCTGGAGGCCATCAAGGCCAGAATCAATATCGTTGATCTCATCGGCCGGTATGTGGAGCTCCGCCCTGTGGGGGAGAACTGGGTTGCCCCCTGTCCCTTCCACCAGGAGACCAAGCCTTCGTTTTCCGTGAGTCCCACACGGGGGTTTTACTATTGTTTCGGATGTCAGGCCGCAGGGGATGTGATCGAGTTCTACCGGTCCATCAACGGACTCAGTTTTCCCGAAGCCGTGGAGCATCTTGCCCGTGAGGCCGGGGTGGACTTGCGGCCCGAGACACCGGGAGGCCACAGGAAGCGTGAAGCCAAGGCCGAATGTTTCGAGCTCCATGCCCGGACCCAGATGTTCTTTCGAAGCGCTCTGGCTGCTCAGGGAGCCCAGAAAGCCCGGGCTTATCTGGATGCACGCAACGTTGCCGGAGCAATCAGGGAACGGTTCGGTATCGGATGGGGACCGGATTCCTGGAACGCCCTCAAGGATCACCTGCGGCAGCTGGGGTATGGTGAAGAGGCCGGGGTCATGGCGGGCCTGCTCTCCAAGAATCAGTCGGGAAGGGTGTACGACAGGTTCAGGGGCCGGATCATGTTTCCCATCCACAATCTTGCCGGCCAGGTCATCGCCTTTGGCGGCAGAGGGATCGAGGCGGATCAGGAACCCAAATACCTCAATTCCAGCGAGACCCCCATCTACACCAAGGGAGATCATCTCTACGGATTGTTCCAGGCACGCAGGGCCATCTCCAGTGAAAAGTCCGTCCTCCTCACCGAGGGGTATGTGGATGTGCTCACCCTGCATCAGCACGGTTTTGCCAATGCCTGCGGCGTGCTCGGCACGGCTCTGACTCCCAGGCAGGTACACCGTCTGGCGGGTTTGGCCAAGGAGGTCGTCCTG
The DNA here is from genome assembly GCA_964458145.1 of uncultured Desulfovibrionales bacterium. Taxonomy (GTDB): domain Bacteria; phylum Desulfobacterota; class Desulfovibrionia; order Desulfovibrionales; family Desulfomicrobiaceae; genus Desulfoplanes. The sequence goes on from CAYWJL010000077.1 coordinate 5,883, forward strand.
TTGTTCGACGGGGACAGGGCCGGTCGCAAGGCTGCCCTTCGCAGTGCCCTGATGGTGCTCGGGGAAGGCGTCACCTGTCGGGTGGTCATGTTTCCCGAAGGCGAGGACGCGGATTCTCTGCTCAGGGATCAGGGGCGGGAGGTTTTCCAGGACCTGCTCACAAATGCCCGCGACGGCCTTGCCTTCTGTCTTGCGGTGGTTAGAGAGAGTGAATCGCCCAAAGAGGTCATGCGCTGGGCCATTTCCTTCATTCAGGGTTTGAAGGAGGTTGCCTGGCAGGCTTTTTACATCCCCAAGATAGCAGAAGGCCTCGGGGTCTCGGAAAAGGAACTCCGCGAGGCATTGGGACAACCGGGCGCAGGGCAGAACGCCAAAGTCAACCAGCTGCATCTTTGCGGCCCGGCTCAACGTGATCGTGAGCTTCTGTCCTTTGCCATCAGATTTCCCGAGTACCTCGAACGCCTCAAGGATCTTCATTTCGCCTCCAGTCTGTGTACGCAGCGGGGCAAGGAATTCTGGGACAAACTCGTGCGCTACGGTCACGACCTCCTGCTCTCCCATCTCGATGAGGGGGAGCGGAGTTTTTTTGTCAAATGCCGGATACAGCAGGAAACCTCTCCCGAGGCGGGAAGCACGGAGTGGGAGGGGATAGGGGAGTTCATGACCCGCAATGTGTCCAGGACTCGCCAAAAACATCTCAAGATGGCCCTGTCCAGGGCCCAGCAAGACGGTGACCTCCAGGAGGTCAAGCGGATTCTCGCACAATTGCAGGACATCATTGTTCACTAATGACGACAAACCGGCCGGGCTCCACGCACGACTGCGGATGACGGGATTTCGGGGGCGTTTTTTCCGCTCGTGGTAGGCCGTATACATACGGAACGTTTCGCAAGGGGGTAGGATGAGCAACATCAAGGATGTGCAGCAGATCAAGGCGCTTATCGCCATCGGTAAGAAAAAGGGGTTTCTGACCTTCGAGGAACTCAACAAGGCCTTGCCCGCGGAGGTGACCAACAGCGATCAGATCGAAGAGGTCATCTCCATTTTCGATGCCATGAACATCGCCATTGTGGACGAGAAGGTCGGCAAGACCCTCGAGGGCAAGGGCGAGAGCGTGGAAGACGGCGAGGCCGGGATCGAACTGACCGAAAGCGAAGACGCTGTGGACTACCCTACCCGGAGCAGCGATCCCGTACGCATGTATCTGCGTGAAATGGGATCGGTCGGTCTGCTGGATCGGGAAGGGGAGGTGTACATCGCCCGCAAGATCGAGGCCGGTGAATTCGAGGTCATGTACTCCCTGGTCGAGGTTCCCGTGGCCGTGGAAGAGCTCATTCAGGTGGGCGAAGATCTGCGCAATGGCCGGATCAAGCTCAAGGATGTGGTCAAGACCATCGAAGAGGACGACCCTTCCGAAGAGGAGATGAACCAGCGCGAGCGGGTCATCAAGCTCCTCGAAGAGGTGCGCAATATCTACCGCAAGAAACGTTCGGTCTATGAAAAGCTCGATGAATGCGCCCGTCTCGACCGCAGAGTCTTCGGCCTGCAGAACAAGATCGTGGAATACAAGACCTCGGTGGTCCAATGTCTGCGCGATATCAAGCTGGACAAGAATCTCCTCGACAGGATCATCGAGACCGTGGGCGATTACGTCCGTCAGATGCATAATTGCCGCCGGGACCTTTCCGCCTACATCCTGTCCATCGGCAAATCCAAGGAAGAGATCTTCGAGCTTTTCGAAAAGATGGAAAAACGGCAGATCAACCCGGTGGCGGCTGCCGATTCTTTGAACATGACCGTGGAAGAGCTTTTTTCCTTCAAGGAAATGGTGCACGGCAAGATCGAGATCCTGCAGCGGCTGCAGGAAAACTGCATGCACGAAGTGGGGGATCTCGAAGAAATTCTCTGGCGGGTCAGGAAAGGCAACCGGGACGCCCTGAACGCCAAGCAGGAGCTCATCCGCGCCAATCTGCGACTCGTGGTCAGCATCGCCAAGAAGTACACCAACCGGGGGTTGCAATTCCTCGATCTCATCCAGGAAGGTAATATCGGTCTCATGAAGGCGGTGGACAAGTTCGAATATCAGCGCGGGTACAAATTTTCCACCTATGCCACCTGGTGGATCCGGCAGGCCATCACCCGGGCCATTGCCGATCAGGCCAG
>CAYWJL010000078.1:0-8028 GCA_964458145.1 uncultured Desulfovibrionales bacterium
GAGGCAACGGTCACGGTGTCTCCCTTTTCGATCTCCAGCCTGCGAGCGTCTTCCCCATTCATGATCAGGGCGTTGGTCTTTCAGAGCTTCATCAACTGGTAGTTGTTGAAGGTGGAGCAATGCTCGTGCTGCAGGATTCTGAAATTGCCGAAGATGAAGGGGAACTCCGTGTCTGCACTCAATTCAGCGTCGATCTGCTTATGATCGGGCAGTGCATCCACGCCCTTCTCCACACTCACGGGGTTGAGGAAATTGTACTTGCCGGTCCGGCTCGTGCCGGAACTGCCGTATCCCTTGGGGGTGTTGATGGATCCCCAGTCCTTGTACTTGTAGTAGGCGGCCGGGTCGGTGATCACATACCCCTTTTCCTTGAGCTCCTGAAAATCCCAGGGCAGGTCGCGCATCTGGTTTTCAAAGGCCTCGTCCATGGTTGCCCAGGGCACGGCGTCTTTCACGCCCATCCGTTCGGCCAACCCCTGAACGATGCGGGCCATGGGCCGGGTGTCGTACATGGGGTCGACCACCTGGGCGAAATAGCTCAGGAACGCCTCGTACAGCCAGTCGGGTTTGACCTGACTCTGTTCCAGCCAGGTGGCATCGGGCAGGACCACATCGCTTACCAGGGCTGTGTTGCACATGAAGGCGTCGATGGTCACGGAGAAGTCGAGCCCCTTCATGCCCCGGGTTACGGATTCGGAATTGCCCCAGGTCAGCCCGGGGTCGCCACAGTAGGAGACGAGTCCCTGAATCCGGCCGTCGGCGACCTGATCCTCGAATTCGGCCGGGGACCAGCCCGACCAGAGCTGGAAGTTGTCCACCTTGGGCGCGGCCTTTTTTTCGGGTTTGACCTGGCCGTCCCGCCAGGCCGAGCCCAGCTTGCGCTTCCAGGGAAGGCACGGTCCGCCGGGTGCGTCAAAGGTGCCGCACAATCCGTTCAGTGCCTGGATGGCTGCCGTTGCCCAGTGTCCGTTGGGAGTCTGGGCCAGCCCCGACCAGGACATGACACCTTTGGCCGTGGCCCGGGCGAATTCCCGGGCAATGGTCCGCAGGGTCTCGGCCGGGACCTCGCAGATGGGTTCGGCCCATTCCGGCGTTCTGGCTATGCCGTCTTCATGGCCGAGAACACGGTCCCGGAAGGCTTCAAAACCCGTAGTCCAGTCCCGGACAAACTCCTTGTCGTACAGCTCTTCACTGATGATCACATGGGCCATGGCCATGGCCGCGGCGCCGTCCGTACTCGGTTTGATGGGTACCCAGGTGGTCGCCTTGGCCGCTGTTTCCGACTTGCGGGGATCGAAGACCACGAGTTTGGCCCCCCGCTTGAGGGCGGCCTTGAGTCCGGCGGTCTTGCGCTGACCGTAGGAGGTGGACAATTCATTGTTGCCGAAGAGGATGATGTAGTCGGACTGCTCGTAATTGATCCACGGCCGCTTGTCGTTCAGGTTGTGCTCGTTGGCCATGCGGTTGGCATTGTCGCACATGGTCCGATGGGTCCCCTTGGGGCAGCCCAGATGTTCGAAAAAGGTCTCGTGCACGAATCCGGCAAAATCGTTGCCCCGGAAATAGGCCAGCTTGCCCTGGGGAATTTCGGCCAGGCGTGACGTCACCAGATCCAGAGCCTCGTCCCAGCTCGCCTTGCGGAAACGGTCGTTCTCCCGGATCAGCGGGGATTTGAGGCGGTAGGCGCTGTTCACGTGCTTGGGTGCGGCACCACCCTTGGGGCAGAGTCGACCGTCTCCCTTGGGATCGCCCTTGAGTCCGGCCACCTTGACCAGAACCCCGTCTTTGACCTTGGCGGTCATCCCGCACAGGGCGCCGCAGGTGTAGCAATGGGTGGGAATCTCCTGATCCGGCAGGGATTCTTTGGCTCCGGAAAGGAGCAAGGGGGAAGAGGAAGCGAGGCCGGCTTGGTCAAGACCCTGGGCCACGGCCTGGATCAATGGTTCGCAGGGTGTGTCGGCTGCTGAGAGCGGGGCACACTCCGTAAGAAAATCGCGGCAGATCCGGGCCCATTCCCGGTAAAAGGGCGAAGAAGCATTCTTTTCCAGCTGGTCACAGAATGCGGGCACCCATTGCATGAGGTCCGAGGCGAGGAACTCCTCGTAGGCGTTCAGGTCCTGGCGCTGAAGCAGGGTGGCGCATAGCTCGAGCACCACGCTGACATGCTCATCCAGATCGTTGAACCCCGGATCCACATGCACGTCCATGGCCCGCAGGGTCTCGCGCACGCGGAACAGGGGTTCCTGCTGGACAACGGGAATCCCGGAAAGATGCACGGAGGCATAGGGGAAAACCGGGGATGATCCGGCGTTCAGAAAGAGGTCTGCGTATTCGTACCGGAGTTCCTTGAGTATGGCTTCCGGGGAATCGGTACCCAGAAAGGCGGTCAGTCGCTCCAGGGATTGGGCGAATGTGGAATCTGCCGGGGTTTCAGGGAGGATTGGGCCCAGGGAGCCTTTTGGCCCAAAGGCCCGGATGATTTTCAGAAAGGGCTCGTCCCTGAAAAGGGTTGCCAGAAAACGGTAGATGATTGCCCTGTTGCTCTTTGCCGTGTTTGTCATGGAGTCTCCTCCCGTTGAGTGGCGCAGGGTATGGACCCTGGTTGCCTGTTTTTTTCGTGAATCCGGATTGGGGGTGATCGTGGCACCCCGTCCAGGTCCGCACGCCGTCATGGTTTCGGGAGTGTCGGCCGCGGCCCGGAGGTCGTGAGCCGGGGCCCTGGTGCGGACGCTGGAAGGGGGCCAAGGGGGGCCGGATGAATGTATTTCTGTTGCTACCCCAGAATAATCACCCGGACAAAAAAGTCCGTATTCGTGAAAAAAACAACCGAGAGGGAACAAGCCGTTCAGAAATCGTGACGGTTTGCTTCCTCTCGGTTGAGAATAAAATCACATACAGGGAGAGACGGCAATACTTTTTTAAGATGTAACCTTTTGGAGTTATAGTTTAAATGAAGTGAATCAGATCCATGAGATCACTCATGACAAGGAAGGCTCTGTAGGCTTCCAGGATGGATTTTCCTTCCCAGAGCACGGTCCTGCCGTCCATGCGTCGGGTACCCGGCATGCGGAGGATGCGGTCCGCGCCCGAGGTGGTGGTCAGGGAGACCTGCATGGAAACCGGATCTGGTATGGTCAGGGGGGTGGGCCGTGTTTTTTCGGCCAACACCCGGGAGACCCCCGCACGGATATGTCGGCGGCAGACTGCCGGATGCAGACATTGGCCGGCATAGGCGCCTATTCCCTTTTTGACGGCCACGGTCTGAAGATCCGGAATGTGGGTTGCGGCCTCACGGCACCCGGCTTCGTCACTGGATACAAAGACCACCGGCACGTTGTAATGCCCGGCCAGAGCCATGTTCATCCCCATCTCGCCCATGGGAGTGCCGTTGATGTTCACGGAATAAATCCGGCCGTGATCGATGTGCACGATGGGACTGTCCGGTGTCCCGGCCATGGCGTGATACCCGATGAACATGGCCGCGTCGAACCCCTGGTCAATGCCTTCCATCATGCCCAGAGGCCGGGGCCCGCCCATGATCAGCTCGGCCCGTTCGTCCAATTGTTCAGGAATCAGATTGACGCCGACATTGTGGGAATCGGCAACGACCACCTTCTCGGCCCCGGCGTCAAAGGCCCCGGCAATGGCCGCATTGACCTCCCCGGTCATGAATTCCCGGGCCCGGGCATACTCCCGGCCCTGAACCATGGAATGCTCGCCGCGCACCACGCAGCCGACACCTTCGATGTCGGCGGATATGTAGATGTTCATGGAAACTCCTTTGGAGGATATAGGATATAGGATATAAGATATAGGATATAGGATGTAGGATATAGGATGTAGGATATAAGATGTAGGGCCGTTTGCTGATGCCCCAAGGGGGCAAGACATACCAGCCCAGGGCAGCGCCCTGGGTATCGGTATGGTTTGAACATGTGCCCTGAAGGGGCACGACATGGGAGCTGGGTATTGATTGAATCGTGGACGTGATCCCGGCAAATTCATTGATATATGTCGTACCCTTTCAGGGTACATGTTTTCGGCGATCTAACCCAGGGCGTTGCCCTGGGCTGGTATATATAGCCCTTTCAGGGCATTTGTTGCGCCGTATGCCGGATGAACCAACTTTTTTATATCGTTCATCTTATATCATTATATCCTGCCCTTCCCATACAAATGACACTCCACCATCCCCCCATCATCCCTTCTTGTAGCAACAGGTTTTTCAAACCTGCAAATCTCCATGGCCTCGGGGCATCGCGGATGAAACACGCATCCCTGCGGCCGGTGCCAGGGGCTGGGGATGTCCGTGTTCAGCACGGCCAGGTTCCGGCGGTTGGCCGGGTCGGGGTTGGGGATGGAGAGGAGCAGGGCCCGTGTATAGGGGTGATGGGGGTTTGCGAAAATCGCTTCGGTGGGACCGGTTTCCACGATGCGGCCCAGGTACATGACGGCGATGCGGGTGCTGATGAACCGTACCACGGACAGGTCGTGGGAGATGAAAAGATAGGCGTAGCCGTGGCGTGCCTGGAGATCCTGGAGCAGGTTCAGGATCTGGGCCTGCACGGACACATCCAGGGCCGAGGTGGGTTCGTCCAGGATGACGCATTCGGGTTCGGTGATCAGGGCACGGGCAATGCCGATTCTCTGCCGCTGACCGCCACTGAATTCATGGGGATAACGTTCCAGGGGGACCTGGCCCAGGCCGACTTCCTCGAGCATTTTCAGGGTCTGCTCGCCAAGGGCTTTTCCCCGTATTCCCAGATGCAGTTTCAGAGGATAGCCCACGATCTTGCGCAGGGTCATTCTGGGGTCCAGGGCTGATTGGGGGTCTTGGAAAACCATTTGGAGTTTGGCCCGTACCTGGCGCATTTCCGAGGCGGCCAGGGGGGCGATATCCCTGCCGTGGAAGTGGATGCTGCCCTGTGTCGGCCTCAGCAGTCTCACCAGCAGGTTGGCCAGGGTGGATTTGCCGCTGCCCGATTCCCCCACCAGCCCAAGGGTTTCCCCCCTGCTCAGCTTCAGGTCGATCCCGTCCACGGCCCGCAGGGTTTCCTTGCGCAGCGAAAGTCCCGAACGCACACGGAAATCCATGGTCAGACCCCTGGCTTCCAGGATGTTATCCACGGGAACCTCCGAAAAGATGACAGCTGACGAGATGATTTTCACCCACCAGGCTGGAGGCGGGCTGTTCCTTGCGGCAAAGGTCCAGGGCATAGGAGCATCTGGGCTGGAACGGGCAGCCGGGCAGGGGATCGAGGGGGCTGGGTACGGTTCCCGGAATGGGAACCAGGCGCTTTCGCCGGTCATCAGGGCGTGGAATGGTTCGCATGAGCCCCACGGTGTAGGGGTGAAGCGGGTGATCAAAGAGGTCCTGGACCGGTCCCTGTTCCACGATATGTCCGGCGTACATGACCGCCATTCTGTGGCAGAGCTGGGCCACAATGCCCATATCGTGGGTGATGAACAGCACCGAGGTGCTTATGCGGCCGACCAGGTCCTGCAGGATGGCCAGCACCTGGCCTTGCACGGTCACGTCCAGGGCGGTGGTGGGTTCGTCGGCAATGAGCAGATCCGGGTTGCAGCTCATCTCCATGGCGATCATGACACGCTGGCGCATGCCGCCGGAAAGCTCGTGAGGGTAGTTGGAGAGAATGCGCACGGGATCGGGCAGGTTGACCCGGGCGAGCATGCGCGAACAGATGGCCACGGCCTCGCGGTACCCGACCTTCTGGTGCAGACGGACCACCTCGGTCATCTGGTTGCCGATGGTGAATACCGGGTTCAGGCTGGTCATGGGTTCCTGAAAGATCATGGAAATCTGTTTGCCCCGGATGGAGCGCATGGCCTTTTCAGGGAGTTTGAGCAGGTCCGAGTCTTTGAAGAGAATCCGGCCTTGGGTGATTTTGGCGGGGGGGGAGGGCAGAATACCCATGATCGCCCGGGCGAGCACGGATTTACCGCATCCTGACTCGCCGACCAGTCCTATGATTTCGCTCTTGGGGATGTCCAGATCGATGTTTCGCAGGACCTTGGCACGGCCGTCCATGGTGGAAAATTCCAGGTTCAGGTCCCGGATGCTGAGAAGGGTCATCGTCTGATCCTCGGGTCGAGAATGTCCCTGAGAGCGTCTCCGAGAATGTTGAAGCCGATGACCGTGACCAGGATGAACAGACCGGGAAAGGTGGCGTACCACCATTGGTCCATGAGAAATCTCCGTCCCGTGCTGACCATGGCCCCCCACTCGGGCAGGGGAGGCTGGGCCCCGAGGCCGATGAAACTCAGGGAGGCGGCAATGAGGATGGTCTCCCCAAGGGTCAGGGTGGCCAGGACCATGACCGGGTTCAGACAGTTGGGAATGATGTGGTTGGCAATGATCCAGGCCTTGCGCGCCCCGCACGCCCGTGCCGCGAGCACGAATTGCCTGCTCCGTATGGCCATGGCCTCGGACCGGACCAGACGGGAAAATGTGGGGCTCATGACAACGGCCACGGCAAAGATGGCGTTGTTCAGTCCCGGACCAAGGGCCGCTGCCAGGGCCATGGCCAGGACCAGAGACGGGAAGGAGAGCAGGATATCCATGGTCCGCATGATCAACCCGTCCACCACCCCGCCCAGAAAACCGGCCGTGGCCCCGAGAATGGTGCCCAGAGTGCCTGCCACGGCCACGACCATGATGCCGATACGCAGGGAGATCCGGGCCCCGAACATGATCCGGCTCAAGAGATCCCGGCCCATTTCGTCCGTGCCCAAAAGATGGTTCCATGATGGGGCCTGAAGCCGATCAGCCAGACTCACATGGATGGGATCGTACGGAGCGAGCAGGTCGGCACCCAGGGCCATGCACAGCATGATCACGAGAATGATCAAGCCGGCCAGCCCCGAGGGGTTGCGGAGAACCAGACGCAGTGATGTTTTGGTCTCCGGGTTCAGGCGAAAGGGAAATGGTTTCATGGAATATCAATACCTGATCTGGGGATTGAGAAAGGCATAGACCACGTCCACGGTCAGGTTGAGAAACATGTAGGCCAGAGCGACTACCAGGGTGAAGCCCATGATGGCCGGGAAATCCAGGTAGTTGACCGAATCCACCACATATTTGCCCATGCCCGGCCAGGCAAATATGGTTTCTGTGAGGATGGCCCCGCCCAGAAGTTCGCCGATGGACAACCCGGTGATGGTGACGGTGGGCAGCAGCCCGTTCTTGAAGGCGTGTTTGAGCACGATCTTCATGGGCGAGATGCCGTTGGCCCGGGCTGTGGTGATGTAGTCCTGCCCCAGGACCTCGATCATGGAGGAGCGCACGATGCGGGTGATCACAGCCAGATACACATAGGACAGACAGAAAGCCGGCATGAGGATATGGGCCAGGCTGTCCCAAAAGACCGTCCAGTCCCCCTGAAGCAGACTGTCGATGAGGTACATGCCCGTGACATGGGCGGGCGGGGTGTTGAAAATGTCCAGCCGTCCCGATCCGGGCAGCCAGCCGAGGTTGCGGTAGAACACGAGCAACAGCATAAGCCCCAGCCAGAAGACCGGGGTGGACACCCCGATGACCGAGAAAACCCGGGTGAGATGATCCGCGATCCGATCCCGAAAGACAGCAGCTAGGATGCCCAGGGGAATCCCCAGGCACAGGCAGATGAACATACTCGCCAGGGTCAGTTCCAATGTGGCCGGAAAAAAATCCGCCAGATCCTCGCTCACGGGCCGCTGATTGCGGATGGATTTTCCAAGATCGCCGTGCATGAGGCCGCTCATGTACCGCAGGTACTGCCTGGGCAGGGGCTGATCCAGTCCGAGTTCCTTGCGGATATTGTCCACGATCTCCTGGGACGCCTTCTGCCCGGCCATCATCCGCGCCGGATCACCCGGAATGGCGTGGGAGATGATGAACACCAGCAGCGTCACCCCCACAAGAACCGGAATGAGGGAAAGGATGCGGCGGAGGATAAAGATGAGGAGATTCATTGTGGGAAGAAAGTTACCGGTTCATTTTTTTTCGCGCAGAGGCGCAGAGGCGCGGAG
>CAYWJL010000079.1:0-7857 GCA_964458145.1 uncultured Desulfovibrionales bacterium
CACCTTTTCCTGGAATATCGCCACGGACAGTATCAGCAATCTGCATCAGGATTATACCCCGGCCCTCAGGCTTCATGTGTACGACCCCAACTCCCAAGGTCTTACCCTGCATCAGGGACGGTCGCAGAATATCGAATTGATCTGGGAAGGCGCATATAACGGCGCTTATGGGGCGACCACGAAAGGGACCTGGTATGCCACGGGCTCGACTGATGATTTTTGGCGGTACGATGGTGGGGTAACCACGGACATGGGTGCTCAGCAGAATCTGCAGATCGATGAATGGAGCACCGGTACGGATTCAATAGGGCTTCCCTGGTTCAGCGACGAGGCCTTGATCATGGGGATCAGTGTCGGAGTCGGCTCCTCGGCAGGCTCGGATTATCATGCCTTTGCCGATTTGGTTACCCTGGATTTCAAGGGGCAGGAGCCCACGACCTATAATTTCGAGCCCAATGCCGTGCCTATCCCGCCGGCTGTGTACATGCTCGGAGCAAGCTTTATCGGACTGTTGGGGTTTCGGCGGCGCAGCTTGTTTTCCTGAACTTGAACCTGAAGCTGGAAACGTTGATTGGAATGAACTGATGTGGTGATATGGTGCCCCTGAATCGCCGGGATCGTGAGATCCCGGCTTTTTTCTATCTGATTTCACGAAGTCGGTACGCAGTGCGTACCGGAATCCCCGGCATGAAAAGAGGGTTGATCCCGTGTTGTCGTGGGGGTAGGTTGAGGTCTGTGCAACCTCAACGACAGGACAATCATATGTTCAATGACGATCAATTGCGAAAATACGCCCGAGTGCTGCTCTGGGGTCTGATCAAGGCCCGGGTCGAACCCTACGGAAAAGGCGACATCATCCTTGTGCGCAGCGACATCAGCGGGCTTGCTCTGGCCCGCCATGTCATCGAAGAAGTGCTCGCCATGGGGTGTCATCCGGTGGTGCGCATCAATGCCGACCCCGGGTGCGAGAAGTGTTTTTATTCGTGCGCCGAGGAGTTTCAGGTCGGCTTCAAGACGCCCGGAGACAAGGAACTCTACGAGCGGCTGAACGGCCTTGTCTCCATTATTTCCCCCGCCTCGCTGACCCATCTCAAGGATGTCGATCCGGGCAAGCTCGCCCTGGCCGCTGTGACCAGGAAGTATCTGCGTGAAATATTGGATGAGCATGAAGCCGCAGGTCGGTTCGGCTGGACTCTCTGCGTCATGCCCACCCCGGCTCTGGCGGAGAATGCCGGGCTTGCTCAGGAAGCCTATGCGGACCAGATTGCCAAGGCCGTGTATCTGAACGACGAGGATCCCGTGGCCCGGTGGGAGGAGATTTTCACCAAGGCCGGTATCGTCAAGACATGGCTGAACTCCATGGATGTGGAGTATTACCATGTGCTTTCCGACCATGTGGATCTGCGGGTCACTCCGGGCAAGGACCGGCAATGGATCGGGGTGTCCGGACATAACATTCCCAGTTTCGAGCTTTTTCTCTCCCCGGACTGGCGGGGAACCTCCGGCATCTATTATGCGAATCAGCCGTCCTTTCGGAGCGGCAATCTGGTCAAAGGCGTCAGACTGGAGTTCAAAAATGGCGAGGCCGTGGGGATTACGGCCGATCAGGGCGAGGAGTTCGTGCGCAATCAGCTGAACATGGACGAGGGCGCCAAGCGTCTCGGGGAATTCTCCCTGACCGACACCCGATTTTCCCAGATCGATCATTTCATGGCCAACACCCTGTATGACGAGAATTTCGGCGGCGAGCACGGCAATTGCCACGTGGCCGTGGGGGCGTCCTATGCGGACACCTATGCCGGGGATATTGCCAAGCTGGACAAGGGGTTGAAAGAGGAACTCGGGTTCAACGACTCGGCCCTGCACTGGGATCTGGTCAATACCGAGGAAAAGAAGGTTGTGGCCCATCTGCGTGATGGCAGCGACGTGGTCATCTATGAGGGGGGACGGTTTCAGGTGGAAGGATTGTAGATGCGCGGACCGGATCGTTTTTGATCCCGACAACGATACGCAAAAATATCACCGTAGGGGCAGATTCCATATCTGCCCCCTTTTCTGCGTAAAAATATCGATGCATAGATGCTCATCTATCGTGGGAACCGGATGGTGGTTCCCACGCGCGGTGTTGGTGTCTCCCAAAAAGGGCAGATATGGAATCTGCCCCTACCATCTCTTGCCCAGAAACCTGCCCACCCGGGTGGATATCCGGTTGATGATATCGGCGTACAGGCAGAGATACAGCAGCAGGGTAAGCAGCCAGAGCATGCCCAGGTTGAACCGGAGTGTGGGGATCAGGATCGTTCCCAGGCGTTTGGTTGCCGTTCCGAAATGGGCCCGGCCCCATGAGGAGCTGGGAGGTTTGCAGATGGGGCTGCTCAGTTGCACCACATGGCCGCTCTGGACCCGCAGGGAGGTGAGTCCCATGCTGCCAAGGACCACATGGATGACGCTGTCATTGGTGTGGTCATTCTTCAGCGCCTTGATTCCCTCTCGTCCCAAAGCTGTTTTGCGGTCTTTCCGGATCTGCTGTTTGGCCTCGAACAGGGTTCTGCGATCGTTCCGCAGGTGCTTGGATGCTGCAAGGACAAAGGTTCGTATCTTCTTCTGTTCGTCCCGACCGTACTTTTCGGGATCGAAATCCTGCTCCGTCAGCCCTGCATTCATGCCCAGTCGTGTTTCCAGTTTGCGGATCTTCGTTGTCCGCATGCATGAACGGCCGATCGGCCAGGCTCTTGATCTCCTCCAACCGATAATCCAGGTCGAAGTCGATCTGCCTGAGTCCGCAGTCCACCTCGAACAGCGGTTCCATATACTCGTTGTTGGCGTACTGCTCGGTGATCAGGGCCTCGTACCCCCAGCGCGAGGGCATGATTCCGGCGTACATGGGTACGTAGTTGTCCGGATTGTCTCTGGAGCTCAGTTCGTTGAAATCGATGACACTGCCGCACAGGAGCATCTGGGGAATGAGCAGAAGGGGAACCAGAATGTAGATGGCCACCACGGATTTGAGGGATGCGGACACATTCAGCCCCACCAGGCAGGAGCAGAATCCCGCGCTGAAGAGGACTGCGAATCCGGTGACATACATGTTGGGGATGTCCAGCAACGGGAAGCTGACGAGCATGAATCCCAGCACCTGGATGGCGGTCATGCCGGCCAGAAAAGCGCATTTGCCGTTCAGGTAGCCGAACCGGCTCAGGCTCAGGAATTGTTCCCGTTTGAGAATCTTGCGGTCCCTGACGATTTCCTCGGCACTGACGCTCAGTCCCATGAAGATGGCCACGATCACGCTCATGAAAAAGAACATGGCGATGTTCACGTTGTTCACAAAGGGGATCTTCTCGCCTGACGATCCCCGGCACAGCCACGCCAGAACCAGGCCGATGAGCGGGGCCTCGAGCATGTTGATGAACATGTATTGCCGGTTGGCCAGCCGGGTGAGCAGGTTGCGGGTCAGGAAGATGGAAAACTGGCCCCACAGGGACGGACGCCAGAGCCTGCGCGGCGGCGGGGTGGTCGCATCAGGCTCTTCAGGTGCGGGGGCACTTTGTTTACGCTCCAGATAGCGTTGGTGCCACGATTCCGGGGAGACCAGCCGGTCCGAGGTGAACCGGCCCCGTTCGTCCACCCGTTTCATCTCGATGATCTCGAAGATCTGCTCAGGATTCACGTTCCCGCAGGTGGGGCACATGCACTCTTCGGCCCCGGACTGCTGGGCCGCGGTGCGGAAATAGGTGACCGCCTCCATGGGGTTGCCGTCGTAGATGGGCCGCCCCCCCTTGTCCAGAACCCACAGGGAATCGAACATCTGGAAGATCTGAAACGATGGCTGGTGGATGACCACGAAGACGAGGCAGCCGTTGTTGGCCTGTTCCCGGAGCAGAGAGATGACGTTCAATGAGTCGGCCGAGGACAGGCCGGATGTGGGCTCGTCGGCAAAGAGGATGGCAGGCTTGCGGATGAGCTCCAGGGCGATGTTCAGGCGTTTGCGCTGGCCTCCGCTGATGGTCTTGTCCAGGGGCGAGCCGACCTTGAGATCGCTTGTCTCCACCTGGCCCAGATCGATGAGGGTCTGCTCCACCCGTTTGCCGGTCTCCTCGGGAGAGAGATTGTTCAGGCACAGTCGCGCGTTGTAATACAGATTCTGGGCAACGGTCAGGTCCTCGAAGAGCAGATCGTCCTGGGGCACGTAGCCGATCACGCCTTCGAGTTCCGGATCGCCCGCGTACAGGTCGCGGCCGTTGATGAGCAGGGTGCCCGAGTCGGGCGGCAGGGTGCCGTTTAAAATGCTGAGCAGGGTGGACTTGCCCGTGCCGCTGCCCCCCATGATCCCGATGAGCTGCCCCGATCCCTGCTTGAAGGAAAAATGGTGCAGCCCGTTGTCGCTTCCCGGAAACCGAAAATCCAGCTCCTTCCCCTCGAAGATCACGGGTGAAGACTGCTTGCCCAGATGCAGGACCTTGCTGATGTCCGAATAATAGCAGGGCCTGCCCATGCCGTCGCGCAGCAGTCCGCCCTGGGGCAGGATCTGGAAATGACCGGTTCGGGTCAGACGACCGTTGATGGTCAGGGTCCCGCGTGTGGGCATGAGCAGCAGGGTGCCGGTTTCCTGAATATGCAGGAGGGTCCAGGCGGCGTTGAATGCGGGGAGGTTCAGGAAAATGCACGAGGATGTGTTCTGGGCAGCATCCCTGTCCTGGACCAGAAATCGTTTGCCGAGACGGTCATAGGAGGTGGGATGGTGGATGAAGTTCGCCAGATCCTGGAGCACGTCCCAGTCCATGTCCAGGGCCGAGGCCAGGATGGTGGCGGTGGTGGCGTCATCGTCATCCGGCTGAAACAGGGAAAGAATGTTGGCCAGCAGGATGTAGTGCTCTTCCCGGGGGAGATTGCTGCAGAGTTCCGTGCAGATATCCCAGGCCCCCTGTTTGCGGGACTGATCGTCACCCGCCATGGCCATGTCCAGAAAATCGTCGAACAGCAGTAGGTGCTCTTCCCTGTCATGCAGGCTCAGGTGTTCTTCCAGATAACGTTCCACCATGGACCGGGTGGTCCTGGTTTTTGCATCCCCCCGCATGGATGAGAGCAGGGCGAAGAGTCTGAGAACGGCGACGAGCATTGTTTGGGTCATGGGGTTCTCCAACAACAAAGGCCGACAAGTTTGCTTGTCGGCCTTTGTTGTTCATTCGCAGTCATGATATGGGCAATGGACCGGGATCAATCAAAACCGAGATCGTTGAATTCGTTGTAGAGAAACCGCATCCGTTCCTTGGTCACGAAACGGCCGATGGCCTTGATGTGTTCCATGGTCAGCTTGCCATTATTCGCTTTCAGAAAATCGGCCAGAGACTGGAGCCAGCCCACACGTTCGCCCCGTTCCAGGAACAGGAAGCCGTCCACCGAGTCGGCATAGGCCATGTCGTCTTCAAAGATGTTGTACAATCCGAGAACGAAACCGATGTTGTCCTGAAATTCGTTCAGGATTTTGTTGGCAGCGACCGGGTTGTTCATGATGAAGGCGGAGCGGGTGGAAATGTACAGACCTTCAATGAGTCCGCCATAAATGGAATCCACGACCACGTCGAAACCGTGCTTGTCGGCCATGATTTTTTTGTACTTGGGAGCATTGGCGGCATAGGCGTCAATGACTTCGTCGATGTCCACCTTGTCGGGTTCACGAAGCATCCAGTTGAGTTCGGGCGGGAACAGGGCCGCTGTGGAAACGATGCTCTGGAGATTGGTCGTGTTCAGCAGTGTGCCTATGGATTTGATGGCCTTGGCCGCGTCTTTTTTGCGTCCGAACGCTGCAGCATACGGGGCGTCGAACTGATAGGCCCCGATGAGCAGGTGGACGCTCTGGCCCGGACCGAGATCCGCGGACAGATCAGGAGGCAGCAGCAGGGATTGCTGAAAGGACGCCCCGTACTCTTTGAGGGTCTTGGAGACATCCATCATGTTCCGGATGTTTTTCTGGGACAGAATATTCTGGGCCTGCTCGATATATGCCTGGGTGTCGGGTTCGGCGAGAGCCTGGGTCCCGCCAAACAGAACAAGCAAGGCACAAACAAGGGAAATCCGTTTCATGATGGACATTGCGGCCTATCCTCCTGGTGTTGAAAGTGGACAATCCGGTCAAGGGATCGACATGTGGGTAAGGGTATTCGGTCTGAATTTTTTTGTCATACCCTAGTCGTAAGGAAGAATTTTATCAATACGAATTGTCGAACATTTTCAGGGTGAAAGCGTGAGTGGCAGGATTTGCGGGGTTAATGGTCGACGGCTTGGGTCGGTATGGACGAACCGGCTCTTACCGGACCCAACGACGCCCTTGTTGAGATGGGAGGTTCTGTATTGTTGTTGTGGCTCCACCCTTGAATCAGTCTTCTCCTTGTGGCGGCTGTGTCGCAAATATGGTCAACATAAGTTCCGAGTTGTCGATCATTCGATATTCCGGGAATCGTTTCGCCAATTTTTCACTTTCGGAAAGGATGATTGGCACCCCTTCACCCCGCTTATCCATGAGAAACTTGCGATCTCCTGAAAAGCCCGCAAAGGGCATTGGACAACGTGCGAGCAAGCTGGTGAGCAGTTCGTTGCGGGCAGCCTGACGAAGAGGCAGACTCTCGATGGTCATGGTATTGGGAATCGCGCCCGGAGAAAACAATTCGAGACGATCTGAGAAAATATGCAATCTGATTTTGGAGCTCTGGATCGAATAGTCCCGATGAGCGACAGCGTTCACCAATGCTTCAAATACAGACGCCATTGCATACTGTGGGAGATCTCGTCGCGCAGGTTCCTTGACGGCATATACTTTCATGTTTTTCTCGACAAATTTGCATGCCTCAAAAATCTGAATATCCAAAGGTCCGACAATATCGCGTGCGTCCAGCTGATAGGATGCATTCCGCTCAGTCCCCCGATATGCCACAGCTTGGATGAAGGCATTGGTCAAAAATTCCTGGGGTTGATCGCAAGCCATCAATATTCCACTGACACTCGGACAGATGGTTCCATCTTCGTCCTCTGTCAGAAGCTTGAGTTTAAGCAGGAACTCCTTGTCGTCATCCGGGGATAAGGGGGTTTTGAATTTTCCCCACAAAGCCTTGTTCAGGCATTCAGGCGGAGCGGCTGTCACCGATTGTTCATCAAAACGGATAAGCCTCGCCTGACTTCGTTGCTGAAAAAGTCTCGCCAAAACATCAGGTGGCATCTGTCGTTTTGAGCTGCCGATCCGGTGAAAGTATCCATTCGGGCTTTGATGCACATAAAGACTTCTGGGTACATCCACTCTGATGATGATCCGTTCGATACCGTCATCCACAATCACGGGAATTTTACGAATCCTGCAAAACAGCTGAGGAGTGATCAAATCATTACAGATCACTCGTATCCATGTCTCCACGGCATCGAGTTTGTCTTCGGGGATACCGACAACCGTCCTGGATTTATCATCAACTCCCAACACGAAAACACCAGTAGCTGTATTCGCCATTGCGGCCAGCTCGTCGGCCATGCTGTTGCGGTGTGATTCATGGACATGATTCCCCTTATATCTCAGATCCTTCAGTTCCAGAGAGGAATCCTCACCCAGCCGGACATGCCGCAACAATTTGTCTGTGGTTTCAAACATCCCTAAACCTCCAGGGTTATCCGTTTGTAGCGTTTATCAAAGGCTTGTCGGCCACCTTCCATAATGGTGCAGATTGCTTCTCGAAGATCTGATTCCTCGAGGCCGCCTTGCCGATCGATGGTTACCTGCCCTCCTTTGAATTTCAGGACATGCACCAATTCGGCATCGCCGTTCACAACAATATTGGGATTATGGGTTGCTATGATGAGCTGACGTCTGTTTTT
>CAYWJL010000080.1:0-7846 GCA_964458145.1 uncultured Desulfovibrionales bacterium
ACCAGAATGAGGCGTTCCACAGGATCCTCGCATTCCAGGATCTTCTGGGCATCCAGGGGTTTGACCCGCAGGTTGGAGACAACCAGATCGGCCAGGCGACCATGCTGGTTCACGCTGTTCAAGACGGACATGATCTCGCTGGTGTCGATGCCGCGCAGGGAGAGGATTTTTTCCGTCTGCTCCTTGACCGTGCGAAGGAGGGCCTCCTGCTCCGGCCCGAGCTCCGAGATCTCCCGTTCATCCATGAGTTCGATGCGCGCCTCGTCATAGGGCTCGCTCCGGGTGAATTCTCTGACCCGGGCCCTGGCCAGTCCCTGGACCAGGACCTTGAGGCGGCCGTCGGGCATTTTGAGCATGCGCATGATCATGCCCACGGTTCCCACGGTGAAGAGGTCGTCGGTCTCGGGATCTTCCACGTCTTCGTCCTTCTGGGTACAGATGAGGACGTATCGGTTCCGGTTCAGGGCCTCGTCAATGGCCTGAACGCTTTTTTCCCGTCCCACGTACAGGGGAAGGATCATGTAGTTGAAGACAACGATGTCCCGCACGGGAAGAACCGGCAGGGTGGTGGGGATATCAGCCTCGCCCGGATTCTCGTTGTCGAGGATCTCGACATCCGCGGGAGGGGTGTCACCTGGTTGTTCAGGTGTGGGTGTCGGGGTGGTATCCTTTTTTTCATCACTCATTGAGTACTCCTCGATCAAGATGATTGTCGGATGGTGGAAAATGGTGCGCTGGTTCGGCCACGGTCTTCGGGGGCAAAGCCGGCCTGATGATTCGGCTTCAAGGATCTGCGCAGAGTAGAAGAAGCCTTGGTTTCGGTAGTTTCCCACTCGCAAAGGGGCAACGTCATGCCCATGACCCCACGTCGTTTGGGGCTCACCAGCCCGAAACAAACAGGTCGGCAAGCCCCTTTGGTGTCAGCGCAATGGAGCGGATGACAAAAATTTCAGTCGGTTATGGCTCAACCACGGATCTGGAAGGAGGTGTGATCTTTGTCATAATCGATGTACTTGGCGTCGAGATTATCGACCCTGCTGAGTTCGGAGCCCCTGATGAGACGTTTCTTCATCTCCTCGAGGTTGTCTTTCGGTCCCTGGAGAAGGATTTCGACCTGATTTTCCTTGAGATTTCTGACCCATCCGTTCAGTCCCAGGGCCTTGGCCTGATCGTGGGTCCAGGAACGGAAATACACGCCTTGAACCTTGCCGGTAACGATGCACTGCAGGCTTTGTGTCATGGAGTTCCCCCTTTTTGGCTATGATGATCGAGAACCAGTGAGTGTTATCTTCCCCGTACCGCACTCCAGGGGTTTGTTCAATGGTTTGATCACATTTTATTACATGAGGCCGTGTTCCATGAAGCTGTAATGCTTGTTTTCAGCCACAACCAGATGGTCGAGAATCCTGATGCCCATCTCCTTGCCCAGGGTTTTCAGCCGGTTGGTCAGCTGAATGTCCTGGGATGATGGCGTGGGATCGCCGCCGGGGTGGTTGTGGACCAGGATGATTCCCGAAGACCGGTGCTCCAGGGCCAGGGTCATGATTTCTCTGGGAAAGACCGGGGCCTGGTCGATGGTTCCCTTGCTCACCTTTTCAAAGGCCTGCAAACGGTTCTTGTTGTCCACCAGGATGGTCCAGAACTCTTCGTGCTCGCATCGTCCAAGGCGTGAGATGACCATCTCGCTGACATCGCCGGGGTTGGAAAAAATGGCTTTTTTTGTCAACGGGGTCTGGCAGGTCCTGGCCCGGCATTCCTCCAGAAGTCTGAAAAAGAGGAGGGTCGAGTCACCGATGCCGGGGATGGTTTTGATCTCCGATTCCCTGGCCTGAAAGAGCCCGCCCAGGCTGCCGAATTTGTCCAGCATGGCCTTGGCCTGGGGTTTGGTGTCCTTGCGCGGGATGGCGTAGGTGAGCAGAAGCTCCACAACCTCGTAGTCGGCCATGCCGGCAGGGTTGCCTTTGAACCGCTGTTTGAGGCGTTGACGATGGCTGTGATAATGCGGCTTTTTTGATTGATTTTCCATATAGGTACGAATCCTTTACCGGGCAACCCCGGGTTGGGGAAATAATCACGAAAACACGCGCATGAGTTCCTGGACCGTGAATTCCAGGGCCTGATCCGGGGTTCTGCGACCGGATTTGACCGAGGTCTCGGCATCCAGGAGGAGGTCGAAGATCCGGGCCAGTCCGGTGAGGCCCAGACGGGAGGCCATGTTCTTTTTCATGGATTTGATGGAGGAGGGGAGGCGAACCTCGTTGTCCTCGCCTGCTGCCAGCTGCCACATGGTCCGGGTTTCCCAGGTCAGAAGGCCGAGAAAGGGAAAGAGCATGTCCGAACCCGAGGTTCCCTGATCCACGAGAATCTTTTTCCAGGACTGGAGGGACTGACGTTTGTCCTGAATGGAGCGCAGGAAGGTGAACATGTCCATGTCCATGGGATGCTCGAACAGGGTCAGGTCGGCCGGGGTGACTGTGGTGCGGGAGCCCAGATGCAGGGAGAGTTTTTCCAGCTCGTTACGCAGGGCAAAGGTTTCCAGTGGCAGGCTCTGGCAGAAGGATTGGAGAACGCCGGGCTCGAAGGTGACCTGTCTGGTTGCGGCCCATCGGTTGACCTCCTGGGGGCGATTGCTCCGGGTCAGACCGGGGCTCTGCGCGATGCATTTTTTGTGCGTGGCCACCTTCCAATAGGGTGGGGCCTGGATGGTGTTGGGGATGGTCACCTTGTTCTTGTTCCACGCTCCTTCGAGGCAGAAAAAGGGCCAGATGGATTGCTTGAATCCCTTGAGATGGGAACTCAGATTTTTCCAGAACTCGACCTTGAGGCCGTGGGCCCGGCGCAGGACAAGGGCTCTGGGCGGTCCCATGAGGTTGGGCACGGATATGGCCTGCCAGAAGGATGGGGGGAGATCCTCGTCACCCCAGAAGACCTTGTTTTCCCATGTGGTACCGGTCTGCTCCAGGGCGAGGCGGATATGAGTTCTGAGACGTTCGGGATCCGGGCAGATGCAGAAGGAAAAACCGGGACGTTTGGTGCTGGAAGGCGAGGGAGAGGAAGGGGGCATCACGACTCCCGAGGCTTGGTGGTTGGGAGAAAGGGAGGAGATCGGGAAGTGTTACGGGATGGGCATCATGCATCCGGCCATGGGACCCGTATCCCATGGCCGGATTGTAGGTTTGGTGTTCGGGGAGGCGCGGGTCTTTTTCGCCTCACGCCTCTCGGATCACGCGGGACCCGTTTTCAGAACGCCTGTCCCAAACGGTCGGCAATGCGTTCCGCCGCAAGACTGACAGCATCTTCCCGGGCCTTTTGTTCGGTGGATTCGCCCTTGAAGGATTGGGATACGTTAACCGTTCCCGAGGTCCAGATCACGTTGTGATCGACCGCGTTGTACATGTCCACGGCCACGCTCAGCTGGATGGCCGAGGTCACGGTTTCATCGTCCGATCCCTTGAGGGTGCTCGAGGAACTGTACCGGATGACCCGGATGGTCACCAGGGTTTCGGCCTCGTTTTTGGCCACCCATTTGACCTGCCCGCGTCGGGTGAATTCATCCCTGAGCTCGGCGCGCAGGGACGGTTCGAGCCATGCCTCCGTGGAGGGATTCACGAACTTGGTGATGCACAGCAGGGTCTGATCTTTGGGAAGATCGATGGGTGCCATGGCACTGAAGGAGTATCCGCATCCCGTGAGGGCGCAGACAAGGACGAACCAGCAGACGAATGTTCTAACCGACGACCACATTGACGAGTTTCTCCGGGATGACGATGACTTTGCGTATGGTTTTGCCCTCGGTGTGCTTGAGAACATTGGGATCGGTCAGGGCTGTTTCCTGGACCGCTTCCTTGGATGCGCCAGCGGGGACGGCGATCCTGCCTCTGAGTTTACCGTTGACCTGAACAACGATCGTGATCTCGTCTCTGGCCAGGGCCTCGGGATCATGATCGGGCCAGGGCTGTTCGGACAGGGGTGTTGCATACCCCATGACCTGCCAGAGTTCCTCGCAGATGTGCGGGGTGATGGGTGCGAGCATGGTCAATACCGAACTGATGGCCGATGAAAGGAGAAGTGGACCGTTGGTGGAGGTCTTCAAGGTCTCCTTGGACTTGTAGAGATGGTTGACCATCTCCATGGCCGCGGCAATGACCGTGTTGAACTGGAATTTGTTCTGGATGTCCGTGGTGGCCTTGAGCACGGTTTCGTGCTCCTTGCGACGGAGATCCTTTTCCTCGCCGGACAGTTCCAATCCGTCGATATCCTTGGTCGGACCGCAGGGAGTGAGCAGGGGAAGCAGCTCGTCCACCAGACGCCATAGTCGGTTCAGGAAGCGATGAGAACCTTCCACGCCGGCATCGGACCATTCGAGATCCTTTTCCGGGGGAGCGGCGAACAGGCAGAACAGACGGGTGGTGTCTGCGCCGTATTTTTCAATCAGGTTGTTGGGGTCGACCACATTTCCCTTGGACTTGGACATCTTGGCCCCGTCCTTTAAGACCATGCCCTGGGTGAGGAGGTTCTCGAAGGGTTCGTCAACGCCCTCGAGCTCGCCCAGATCCCGCAGCACCTTGACCCAGAACCGGGCGTACAGGAGATGCAGGATGGCGTGTTCGATGCCGCCGATGTACTGATCCACGGGCATCCAATAGGAGATGGCGTCCTGGTCAAAGGCCGACTCGGTGCGCCGGGCGTCCGTATACCTGGCAAAGTACCAGGAGGACTCCACGAAGGTGTCCATGGTGTCGGTCTCGCGTCGGGCTTTTTTGCCGCATTTGGGACAGGTGGTTTCAACGAAAGGTGCGTAGTCGGGCAGGGGAGATTTGCCGTCTTCCCGGGTGGTGATGTCCCTGGGAAGTTCCACCGGCAGATCGGCCGGATTGACAGGCACGGCCCCGCATTCGGGACAATAGACAATGGGTATGGGCGCGCCCCAGAATCGTTGCCTGGAGATGTTCCAGTCCCGCAGTCGGTAGTTGACGGTTTTCTTGCCGATACCCCTGGCGTCCAGGGACAGGGCGATCTTTTCCTTTGCCTCTTCGTTGAACATGCCGTCGAATTCACCGGAAGCGGTCAGGTATCCCGGATCGGCATAGGCCTCGGTCATGGCTGCCGGATCGAGGGTTTCGTCCTTGGGCTGGATGACCACCTGCAGGGGCAGATCATACTTGCGGGCAAATTCGAAATCTCTCTGATCGTGAGCAGGAACGGCCATGACCGCCCCGGTGCCGTAGCCCATGAGCACGAAATTGGCCACAAAAATGGGCATCTTGATCCCGGTGACCGGGTTGATGCAGTAGCTGCCCGTGAAACACCCTTCCTTTTCCAGGTCATCGGCCGTGCGCACGATATTGTCCATGCGGTCGACCTTTTCCTTGAACGCACGGACCGCATCGGCCTCGGGTTTGCCCTGAATCAAGGTCTCCACCAGGGGATGCTCCGGGGCCAGGCTCATGAACGTGGCTCCGAAAAGGGTGTCCTGCCTGGTGGTGAACACGGTGATGGATTCGTCCGTGCCGTCGATGGCAAAGTCGATCTCCATACCATGGCTCTTGCCGATCCAGTTACGCTGCATGGTCAGGACCCGTTCGGGCCACCCCTTGCCGAGCTCGTTCAGACAGTCCAGAAGCTCGTCCGCATAGTTGGTGATGCGCAGGAACCACTGGGAGAGTTCCTTGTGCACGACCTCGGAATCACATCGCCAGCACAATCCGTCCTCGACCTGTTCGTTGGCCAGGACCGTGTGGCAGGAAGGACACCAGTTGACGGGTGCCTTCTTCCGGTAGACCAGTCCTTTTTCAAGAAGTTTGAGGAAGAACTCCTGCTCCCATTTGTAGTATTTGGGATGGCAGGTGGCCAGCTCTCTGGACCAGTCGTAGGAGTAACCCAGCCGCTTGAGCTGGGTGCGCATGTAGTCGATGTTCTCGAAGGTCCATTTGGCCGGATGGGTGTTGTGCTTGATGGCCGCGTTTTCAGCGGGAAGACCGAAGGCGTCCCAGCCCATGGGATGGAGGACATTGCACCCCTGCATCCGTTTGAAACGGGCGACCACATCCCCGATGGAGTAGTTGCGCACGTGGCCCATGTGGATGCGTCCCGAGGGATAGGGAAACATCTCGAGCACATAATACTTGGGCTTGTCGCTGACATTTTCGACATGAAAGGTCTGGTTGGTTTCCCAGGTTTCCTGCCATTTTTTCTCGATGGTTTCCGGATCGTAGTGAGAAAGAGACATGTCTGTTCCTTGCGTGGTATCGTGAAAAAAACGGGCGGCCGTGAGGTGGCGTGGTTTGACCGTTACAAGGCGTTAACCACAGATGGACACGGATGAACACGGATTGAGGATCAACCTTTGCCCGTGGGGACGCCCTGTTTGGCCAGATCTTTGGCCACCCCGTCCAGGATGCCGTTGATGAAATTGCGGGAATTGTCATCCCCGAATTCCTTGGCCAGTTCGATGGCTTCGTTGATGGCCACCCGAACGGGAACATCCGGGACGTAGAGCATCTCGAAGACGCCCAGGCGCAGGATGGACAGTTCCACATGGGCGATGCGGGAGAGTTTCCAATGTCTGGAGAACCGGGAAATGGTCGCGTCGAGTTCATCTATATGCTCGACCACGCCTTGGACCAGGCTGCGGGCAAAGGGCATGTCCGCAACACGGTCGGTCTGCTCATCGGTTTCCTGAAAATTGGCAAAGGTCGCGTTGACACGGCCCATGGACGGGGTGTCCTCGAAATTGACGGCATACAGTACCTGAAAGGCGAATTGGCGTTCCTTACGCCGGGAAGTCTTGCCGGCCATGATCTAGATCTGCTCCAGGACGCGGATGGATTCGAGAGTGTCAGCGGCCGCTTCCACGCCCTTGTTGCCGGCCTTGCTTCCGGCACGCTCAATGGCCTGCTCCAGATTGTCCGTGGTCAGGATGCCGAATCCGATGGGAACGTCGGTGTCCAGACAGACATGGGCAATGCCCTTGGCGGCTTCCGAGGCCACGAAATCGAAATGCGGGGTGGCTCCGCGGATGACCGCGCCCAGGCAGATGATGCCGTCG
This sequence comes from uncultured Desulfovibrionales bacterium, assembly GCA_964458145.1. Lineage (GTDB taxonomy): Bacteria > Desulfobacterota > Desulfovibrionia > Desulfovibrionales > Desulfomicrobiaceae > Desulfoplanes. The sequence continues at coordinate 7,049 of CAYWJL010000080.1, forward strand.
TATTTCCCGGTTTTGGCCAGTTTCTTGGCCACCAGGGGCATTTCAAAGGCACCGGGAATCCTGACGATGGTCAGATCTTCCCGCGAACCCCCGTTTCTGACGAGATAGTCCACGGCCCCGCCGACCAGACGGTCCACGATGAAGTCGTTGAACCGGGCGGCAATAATGGCGAACTTGAGCCCTTTGGAGTCCAGGTTGCCTTCGATTGTCTTGATATGATGCATGATGTGCTCCGATGATGGATAAATTGTCGTGTAGTTGGTCGTGTACGCATGGCCAAATTGTTTCCAGAGATTATCCCTGAAACTGTTGAGGCCAGCCTGCGCACTGCGCACTGTGCACTGCGTACTTCTTGTTTATTCGGATTTCTTCGCCTTTTTTTTCTGCTCGGCCTTCTCCTTGAGATGCAGCAGATGCCCCATCTTTTCCTGCTTGGTCAGGAGATAGAATTCGTTTTCGTTACAGGGCTGGATCTCGATGGAGACCCGTTCGACCACTTCCAGACCGTAGCCTTCCAACCCGATGATCTTCTTGGGGTTGTTGGTCATGAGCCGCATCTTGGAGATGCCCAGGTTGACCAGGATCTGGGCGCCGATGCCGTAATCCCGAAGATCCGGGGCGAATCCGAGCTCCTCGTTGGCCTGAACCGTGTCCCGTCCCTGATCCTGCAGGTGATAGGCCTTGATCTTGTTGCCCAGGCCGATGCCCCGTCCTTCCTGACGCATGTACAGGACGACACCCTTGCCTTCGGCCTCGACCATGCGCATGGCCGTCTGCAGCTGGCCGCCGCAGTCGCAG
>CAYWJL010000081.1:0-7841 GCA_964458145.1 uncultured Desulfovibrionales bacterium
TAGAATCCCACCCTGAAATGAGAGATCCGGTCCAAAGGGTTGCGGGCGAATCCAAAGGTGTCCGTAATCAGGCCGAAGGGGACCCTCGCAAAGGTGAAGTGTGCCCCGATGGTGTGCAGGAAGATCAGGACGGCCATGAGTGCATAGGCCGTGTCAGAAAATCGGTGTATTTTGAACGTCAGAACCAGACCGAGGACGATGAGGACGATGGGAAGGTTTTCAGCGATCCAGACCCCGCGGTCATGCGGGGCATACCCCAGAAGGCTGAACACCAGGATATAGACTCCCAGAAGCACGTGGGGAATGCCGAAGGGGCAGTGAGGCATGGTCGTCAGTATGTCCTGCCGTTCATGTTTCATGCTCGTTCTCCCGGGCGGTGTGGTTGGTGGTCCTGATCGGGTGAAGGTTGCGTGCAGCGTGCCAGCATGCGGCGCAGGGTGTCCTTGGAGATGCCCAGTTCGCGGCAGGTCTGCATCTTTTTGCCCTTGTTGCGGGCAAGGGCATCCAGAACCGCCTTGCATTTGATGTCTTCCAGGGTCCGAGGTGTGGGAGATGAATGGACATCCGGAGACTGGGCAGGCTGACTGGGCTGGATGTATTCCGGCAGATGCTCCACCTGGATGAATCCCGAGGAGCACAGGATGAACGCGTATTCAAGAATGTTTTCGAGTTCCCTGATGTTGCCGGGAAACTCACACCGCATGAGCAGGGCCAGAACGTCTTCGGAAACGCCGTGGATTTCCTTGTTCTGAAGCAGGTTGAGACGCTGGACGAAATGATCGATGAGCAGGGGAAGGTCTTCCAGCCGTTGTCTGAGAGGGGGGAGTTCCAACTGCACCACGTTCAACCGGTAGTAGAGGTCCAGACGGAAACGTTCTGCCTGGACCAGATCCATGAGTTTCTTGTTGGAAGCCGCAATGATGCGAACATCGGCGTTTTCGCTCTGGGTGGCACCAAGGGGTTCGTAGGTTTTTTCCTGCAGGACCCGCAAAAGCTTGACCTGGATGGGAAGGGGCATGTCGCCGATCTCGTCCAGGAACAGCGTGCCTTTCTGGGCGAGCTTGAACCGCCCCGGTTTGTCTTTTTTGGCGTCGGTAAAGGCTCCGGCCTTGTAGCCGAAGAGTTCCGACTCCAGGAGATTTTCCGGCAGAGCCCCGCAATTGACGCTCACAAGGGGGCCGGATTTCCGGGGGCTCAGATTGTGAATGGCCTTGGCAAAAAGCTCCTTGCCGGTTCCGGATTCTCCGGTGAGCAGGACCGTGGCCGGATTTTTGGCGATCTGGGGAAGGATGGCAAAAATCTTGGAAATGGCCCGGCTTTTGCCGACAATGTCTTCGAACGTGTACGTGCCGCTTATGGTCCGGCGCATCAGGGCGATGGCGCTCAAATCCCTGAACGTTTCGACCCCGCCGATGATCCTGCCTTCATGATCATGCAGCGGGGCCGCGCTGATGCTTATGGGTATCTTTTTGCCATCGGGACGGATGATGAAGATGGACTTGTTGGCAATGGGCTTTTGCTGTTCCAGACTGCGTCCAAGGGCGCAGGCCCCGTCGCAGATACTTGATCTGAAAACCTCCCAGCACTTTCTGCCCATGGCGTCTTGCTGGGATATTTGGGTGATACGGGAGGCTGCCGTGTTGAAGTAGGTGATGTTCCATTCCAGATCCACGGTGAAAACTCCGTCACCGATACTGTCCAGAATAGCCTCACACGGCAGTTCCCTTGGAAAGTGCATGCGTTGTCCCGATCACCGGGTTAAGCGTTTTTCTTGGCCGCCACTTCCTGCCGCAGCCACGCGTACCATGCGTCCATGCCTTCACCGGTCCGTGCGGATACGGGAAATACCTTGATATCCTTGTTCAATTGACTGGCGAACCTGGTGGCGCGTTCCAGACTGAAATCCACATAGGGGAGCAGGTCGATCTTGTTGAGTATCATGACCTCGGATTCAGCGAACATGAGGGGGTATTTTTCCGGCTTGTCATCACCCTCGGTCACACTCAAAATGGTCACCTTGAAATCCTCGCCCACCTCGAATTCCGCAGGACAGACCAGATTGCCCACATTTTCCACGAACAGGATGTCGGTATCGTCGAGCTGCATCTGATTGCAGGCCTGCAGGACCATGGAGCTGTCCAGGTGACACCCGCCATCGGTATTGATCTGCAGTGCCTGGGCACCGGTTGCGGCAACCCGTCTGGCATCGTTGGAGGTCATGACGTCTCCCTCGATGACTGCCATGGTGAACTCTTCTTTGATATCGGTGAGGGTTCTTTCAAGGAGAGTGGTTTTTCCCGATCCGGGTGAACTCATGAGATTGAGGGTGAGGATGTTCATCTGCCGGAACATGTTGCGCAATTGTTCGGAGATGCGATCGTTGGCTTCGAGGATGTTTCTGATGACGGGTATTTCCATGAAACTGCTCTCCTTGCTGCTCTTCAGTCTATGACGTTGTTGAAGCGGATCGATACAGGTCGAACCCGATCCGACGATCGGTGTGGCTGCCTCTTCAAAAAAAAAGAAGATCCTATTCGGCCTCTATGCTGTCAATGTACAATTCTCTTCCACTCAGGATTTCGTGACCTAATTCCGCGCCGCACTCAGGACAGGTCATCAGATAGATATCGTCCTCCACGGGTGCAAACTCCAGCTTGCATTTGCAGCATCGGACCCGGGTGGGGATCTCCTTCATTTCCAGCTTGACTCCCTCCATGGGGGTATCCACGGTCAGGGCCTTGAAGGCCATGTCCAGTGCTTCGGGGACTACGGATGCCATCTGACCGTGAACGATCTTGATGGACAGAAGTTTGGTCACATTGTTTTTGACCATCTCTTCCTTGATGATGTCGAGCAACCCCTCGGCAATGGAAAGCTCATGCATGACAGACTCCGTGGATGAAATTGATGAACATGGCACGGATAGTTATTTTTTGTCCGGTAAACAAGCCTTTTTTATGCAAAAGGCCATTCCCGGCTTTGCCAAGGGGGCGGACTCCGATTTTCGGGTCAGACAGTCAGGCGAGAACGCCATGCAGTTTGGTTTTGCAATCCGGACACCGGCCATCGGCAATGCGGTTGGCCACGATGCCGAAGCCGTATCGTTCCACACACAGCGCCCCACAATCCGGGCAATAGGTGTTTTCATCACCTCGTCCCGGAATATTGCCTTCATAAACATACGCAAGCCCCTTGGCCCGGCCGATTTTTCTCGCCTTTTGAAGGGTCGAAGTCGGTGTGGGCGGAGTATCCGGCATCAGGTAGGCCGGATGAAATCGGGTGACATGCCAGGGGATATGCGGGTCCACCGATATGATGAAATCGGCGATCTGTTCCAATTCCTCGTCACTGTCGTTGTGGCCCGGAATGACCAGGGTTGTCACTTCCACCCAGACACCCAGATCGTGCATGGTTCTGACCGTTTCCAGAACAGGCTCGAGCCTGGCCTTGCACACATTCTTGTAAAAGGTATCGGAAAACCCCTTGATGTCGATGTTGATGGCATCGAGAAGGGGCGCGATATAGTCGGCGGCTTCGCGGGTCATATAGCCGTTACTCACAAAGACGTTGCCGATACCGTGTTTGGCGGCCAGCTCTGCCGTATCATGGGCGAATTCCATGAACACGGTCGGTTCGTTGTAGGTATAGGCGATGGAATCGCATCCGGTCTCCAGGGCCATGTCCACGACCTGTTTGGGGGTGCGCGTATGGCCGACAATCCTGCCGTCGTGTTCCTGGGGAAACTGGGAGATGTCCGCGTTCTGGCAGTGTTTGCAATGAAAATTGCACCCGACGGTTCCGATGGAAAAGGCCTTGGAACCGGGGAGGTAATGGAAGAGGGGTTTTTTCTCGATGGGATCCACATGCTCGGCAATGATTGTTCCGTAAACAAGGGAGACGAGGTTTCCGTCCCTGTTTTCACGGACTCCGCAAAGCCCTCGTTTGCCGTTCCCGATGACGCACCTGTGGGCGCACAGGCTGCATCTGACCTTGTTTTCCTCTTTTTTTTCATAGAGTACGGCTTCCTGCATGGCGGCCTCCTGGTATTCGTGCATGGGTGAGTTGTCGCGTGGAACGATTGTCCGTGTTTTCCTTCTTTGGTCTTGTCTAAGGGATGAACGCCTTTGGGGCAATAAAAAAAGGGTCCTTCAGGAGCACAATGCCCTGAAGGACCCGTTTCGTTGGTGGTGACGGTCAGTAATTATTTCTCAAAGACGATGTACCCGACATTTTCATCGAGATGATCCATTTCATCGTCAGCGGATTGCTCTTCCTCGATCATCATCTCGACTCCTCGTTCGCCAAGCTGGTCGTAGCGCAGGCTGGAGGGGTTGTCCCCCCTGGCCGTCTGCATGGCTGCCACGAGTCCCGGCGTCTGATCAAAGGCCGAATCAAAGGTGTACGGAGAAAATGCGCTGTTGATGGAGGATCCTGTCGTTCCCACCTCGAATGCGGTCTGGTCGATGACGCCTGCCGAGGGTTCCCATGCAATGTAGGAGATGGTTTCAACTGCGTGGTCCTGATCGCTGTTTTCCTGTTCCTGGATGGCGGTTTCAAATCCGGTTGTCGAGATGTTCTGAATCCTGGTGGTGACAGCAGCGTCGTCATTCGCAGATGTCGTACATGCCAGGACAACGGGAACTGCGGACAGGGACTCATCGAAAGCGACCGGCACGAATTCGTCCGTGGTCTGAATGTCCAGGCTTCCTGCACGCATCATGGTTCCGTCGGAGAGAACATGGGTGCCGCGTTCGGCAACAATGTATCCGAGGGTTTCGACCTTGTGATTGCCGTCGAGATAATCCCATTCCTGGACCCTGATCTCACAGCCCAGAGGCGAGAGATTGCGGATTCTGATGACTGAGGGATGATACCCCGCATAGGATATGCCGGAAGCTACGATAACGGGATCGGTATAGGTCTTGGCAAAGGTTACAGTCGTCCAGTCATGATCTGCAGAGACTTCGCCCATCTCGATGTTCATGGTCCGGGCAGGTTCTTCGGGATCGACATTGCCGTCGTCAGGGTCTGTTCCGGGATCGGTCGGATCTTCGGGGTCGGTGCCCGGCTCTTCAACCGGTTCATCCGTGCCTTGATCCGGTGTTTCCAGGCTGACCGTGCCTGCGGAAAAGGCCATGTAACCGACATATTCGTTGTAGTGATCCATTTCAGTATCTTGTGATTGTTCTTCGTAGACCTGAAGCTCGAAGGAACCTGCTGTTTTGTCCGTATATCTGAGTACGGAGGGGTTGTCTCCGATGCAGGTCTGCATGTCAGCAACAAGGACCGGAGGAGCATTGAAGAGTGTATCCAGATACTGGGTCTGGAACCCGTTTCCAAAGACATTGTACGAGTTCTTGACCTCAAAGGTAATGTCACCGCAGGTGCCCTGTGATTCTTCCCATGCCACATACATAATGGTTTCTGTCTGGTGAACCTGATCGGCACTTTCCTGTTCCTGCATCAGGTACTCGAAACCCTGGGTGGAAACATTCTCCATTCTTCCGGTCACGCTTGCACTGTCTTCCACCGTGACGATGCTGGTCGCCACCACGGGGATGGATGAGAGTTCCGTGGCAAAATGAACGGTTGCAAAGGATGTGGTTTGATTGGTCCTGAAACTGTCGGCAAGGATCATGGTGCCGTCGCCAAGAATATGGGTGCCGCGTTCGAGAACCAGATAACCGATCTGCTCTGTCTTGTGGGTTCCGTCGAGATAGTCCCATTCCTGGACACGTATTTCAAATCCGGAAGGCCCTGCATTGCGGATGCGGATGACTGAAGGATGGTCACCCTCAAAGCCCATGATGTTGGCGATGACAATGGGATCGGAGAAGGCTTGCTTCAATTGAACCGTGGTCCAATTGTGATCCACATTCACTTCGCCGGTTTCCATACGGAAATCCCCCTGCGGGATGGGATCGGGGGTCGGTTCGGGATCCGGAGTCGGAGTCGGAGCGGCCGGGATGGTGTAGCTGACCTCTTCTGAGTACCCGCTTTCATTGCCGTAGAGATCATAGGCCGTTGCTGCGAAGAAATAGGTCTCGCCTTCGTTCAGGTTATCGATGACGTATCGTGTGATGTTGCCGACGTCATCGATGGTTTGATAGTCGCTGGAGCCGGTTCCGTAATGAACCCGATATCCGGCCAGGGTTTCCTCGCTGTTGGGGTTCCAGCTCACCGTTACCGTGGCCGCATTGACCGACATTGACTGTACTACAAAAAGGGCCAAAAAAAAGGCCAGGACCAGGGTTCGCGTTTGGCGTAATGACATGACTGCCTCCTTGAATGGTGTTTGCCCGGGAGATACAGCCAGCCATGATGCTTCTGATCTGCCCCGGCAGCCCCACTGCCCTATTCTCACTGAACGTAGGCGGTAGCTTTGCGTCCCATTCTTTCGAATGGTTTGCCTTTTCTGGACCCTCCTGAAGCAATGGGTGGGCCAAGTGTGTGACAAAGATGAATGACAGTAAGGATCTGTGGACTACTGTCCTGAAATGATGGTAGTTTTATGTAATCTTCATTTGGGTGATATTCGGGATGAAGAACGGGTGGATGACACGGGATTACAAAGAGGGGTTACCAATGCGTAACTTCGGGGAGTAATTCAGGACTCGATATAGCCCGATTTTTGCAATTACTTTTGGGGATCCGTAGCGGGTCTGTCAGATCCATTGCGTGATCCCGAGGAGTCAATGCCGTCGATACATGCGCATGTATCGGGTTCGTCGAGCAGCCTGGTAACCAACAAGTGAGGGATAATGGGAAGCGTATTGATAATAGATCCGACGCGTCATCAGGAAGGGTTTTTGCGACAGGAGCCGGGTAACGAACATGCCATCGATTATCCCGGTTCTACCGCAGCCTGCACAAAGGCCCTTAAAACCCATGGGTACGATGTGGTGCTCATGTGTTTTAAGGACAACAAGGGGAGCGATCTCGCAATGCTCAGGGAGGCTCGGGAGCAGGTGAAGCATTCTCCCATCGTGGTGCTTGGACGAAAACTCGAAACCGAGATCATCGTTGCCGCTGTCAAGGAAGGGGCCTTTGATTTTGTGGTGCTCCCGACATCCGGTGAAAAAATCAGACTGGTTCTGAGCCGTGCCCTGGAGCATCGGCAGCTCAAAGGTGAAATCGATTACCTCAGGCGTGATCAGGGTTTTGTGTACGATTTCAATAAAATAATCGCAAGAAGTCCGAACATGCGTGATGTGCTGTCGACACTCGAGAAGTTCGCGGCCACAGATGCGACCATTCTCATGACCGGAGAAACCGGAACCGGAAAGAGTTTTCTGTCCGGTTCCGTCCACTTCAACAGTACGCGAAGAAAACACTCGTTCATCACCATCAATTGCGCCAATATCCCGGAAACACTTCTTGAAAGCGAGTTGTTCGGGCATGAAAGGGGGGCCTTTACCGGGGCCGACAAGATGCGTGTGGGGAGATTGGAGCAGGGGAACGGGGGTACGGTTTTTCTGGACGAAATCGGGGAAATGGATTTTGCGCTCCAGGCCAAGCTGTTACGCGTGCTCGAGAAAAAGCGTTTCGAGCGTTTGGGCGGCAACCGGACCATTATCTCTGATGTCCGGATCATCGCGGCCACGAACCGCAAGCTCGAGGCATTGATTGGTGAGGGGAGTTTCAGGCAGGACCTGTACTACAGACTCAATGTGCTTCGGATTCATCTGCCGCCCCTTCGCGAGCGCAGGGAGTGCATCGTGCCGTTGGCTGAGTACATGCTCGCAAAGGTCGTTCGAGACCTGAAAAAGAAGATCGCAGGATTCGCTCCGTCGGTTTTGGAGGCCTTCACGGACTACGCGTGGCCGGGCAATATTCGCGAG
>CAYWJL010000082.1:0-431 GCA_964458145.1 uncultured Desulfovibrionales bacterium
GGAGTCATCTCGAGCCGCAAGACAGCGTCCTCAAACTCAACGGTCTTGTCGCCGTCATCATACGATACATACGGAACCTTGGCCCCGTTTTCCGTGAAGGCCATTTGGTTATCCATGGTCGTCAGAGAGGGACTGGAAAGAATGTTGAGCTTCCCCTTGGTCTGCAGTGCAGTCAGTTGGGCCTCGAGGATATCGCTTCCGATCTCACCGAGCATGAAATCGAGACCAAGCCCTGCTGTGCCCATGCCGGGAGAAACGATATTGGAAAAAGGAAAATTAGAGAAAAAGCCGGAATTACTTCTGCCGGTTCCAAATAGACTGGTGGTTGTTCCGTCATCTTCACCAACCGGACCAGCCACAATCTCCTTATCCGAATTCGAACTTCCAAAAGAAAATTTATCCGAACTTCCTGAAAGCTTGTTGCTCCATGC
>CAYWJL010000082.1:441-7765 GCA_964458145.1 uncultured Desulfovibrionales bacterium
TGTTCCGCTGTTGCCGGTTCCAAACAGATTGGTGCTGGTGCCGTCATCATCGCCTACAGGACTGCCGAAAGAGGCACTATCCGAACTTCCTGATAGCTTATTGCTACACTGCCCGCCCCACTGCATGCCAAGAGCCCTGCCGGTCGTTTTGGTAGTCTCCACGATATGGGCCTTCAGATAAACCTGTTTGGTCGGTCGATCCAGGGCCGAAACCACAGAGGTGAGCATTTTCATATCCGCGGGTCTGGCCATGATGATCAAAGAATTGGTGTGCTTGTCGGCAAAGATATTACCGCGTTGCAAATTACTTTGAATCTGTGAGGCCTGGTTGCCCGTCAGCTCCAGGGTAGCTGTATCCGCTGAAGACGAATCTCCCCCGATGACCGAAAGCAGTGACGTTTTGAGTTCCTCGATATCCGCATACTTGACCTTGATGATCCGGGTACGAAACGGCTCCAATTTCTTGATGGCCACATCCTGGGCCTCGATCTGAGCCTTGACCTCTTCCACGGCCAATTGCTGCTTCATGTCCTCGATACTCACCACCCGAATGATGTTCCCTTCCCACGTATACGTCAGGCCATTGGACTTCAAAAGGGCGTTGAATGCCTCGCCCCAGGGAATCTTCATGAACCGGACAGTAACCAGTCCTTTGATATTGGAATTGACCAGGATATTTTGCTTGGCCGCCTTGGCCAGAGCCTGCAAGACGGCTCGGATTTCCGTATCATGGACATCCAGCGTGGTCGGCATGGTGGGCAAGGGCTTATGCACACTCTTTTTCTTGACCTCGGGTGCTATCTCCTGAACGGCCGGAGCCTGCTCGATATCAACGGATTCCTGGGTCAACTCCGGCGAATATCCCTTGGATTCCTTGGCCATTTTCTGCCATTTCTCAAAAAAGGGATCCGGGAGATCCTGGGTCTTCTGACAACCAAACATGCCAAACAAGACGACACAGACGGCGCACACAAGCGCTGCCGTGGTAGCCATCTTCATTATATGACATTTTTGATTCACAAAGTTTTCCATGTTATTTGTATAGGGGGGCACTGCAAAAATCTTGCCCCATTACACGATCGATGGGCGAACACCGCATTCACGATCCAGGCAACAGGCCGGGATACAATGGTAACCGACAAACGTACGCCGGATTCATAAGCTGGCGAACTTTATCATCGAATTCATGTAACATGTCAATTAAAAAAGGATGTTAAAGACTGCTTACATCTTTTGTCATACACCAGGTGATCCCGGGCCAAGCACAACGAACTCATTATTCCGAAACATATTCTCTGTAAGGCACCACAATCATGTTGCTTTCCCCGGGCCCCTTGATGAGGGCGCTCTTGGTATCGATACGGACCAGAACATACCCATCCTGAGCCATGGAATCCCCGACCTGGTATTCCCTGCCGTTGATCACGCCCACGAATTGATCGCCTGCAATGACATACGCCGAATATTCAAAGGCCACATCTTCGGTCTGGACGGTTTCTTCGATCACCGCATCCTCACCCTTGGCTCCGATGATGGCAAAGGGATCTCGTTGCCAGTGCTCGCCGATAATCTTGAGTGCGTACTCCTGAGGCTTGGACAACCCCTGCTTGGTAATGGCAGCGGCCACGTCAGCATTGAGGGTCTTGACCTCCTCCATGGAAATGGCAGGCGCTTTCACCGTCTGCTTGGAAGGGCCGGCAAAATACAGATACCCGCCAACGACAACGGTCAGGGCCATGAGGGCCAGAATGATCTGTTCACGTTTGGTCATGGCGAAACATTATTCAGTTGCACAATGAATTCTATGTATCATGTAAAATGGACCCAGAGGCGCAAGGCATACTCCCTGTCCTCGGGGATCGAACGAACCTGAACCTGCTCGATGAAAACCAGCGAAGGCACCTGAAGCAGCTTTACCAAAAAATCCCGGAAAAAGCCGAACTCCCCACGAACGACCGCATCCACCAGAATCCGCTGTTTGTCGGCCTCGATGGACTCGGGCAAAGGATTGGCGGATATGAAATCCATACCTGTCTGCTCGCACATCTTCTCGATGCGGTCCCCAAATCCCGATATATCCCTTTCCGGAACCCTCGTGGATGAATACGAGATAAGGTTTTGTTCCTTCTGCTTTTGATGCAATGCGAACAATTTATTATACGTGGGGTACAGCTTCTTGAATACATCGAGACGTTTGGTGTTGTCGTCGATCCGCTGCTGCACGGATGCGATACCCGGCTTGTAGGTCAAATGAATACCGAGTCCTGTCCCGAAAAGAAGGACAAAGCCCGCAATGATGGCAACAATGGTTTTCTGAGGAAGCTTCAGTTGCTTGTCGTCCATACCAACCTACACACTGAGTGTGTCACGTTTCATACAATCGTTTCGAAATAATGGTCTACCATGGCAACAACACGGCCAAACTACATGATCTTGACGTTGAGTACGAACCGGATTTGTTCCTCTTCCCCGCTTTTGGCCCGAGTTCTTTTCTGAATCGCCGGTTCGGTAAAAAGCGGAGAATCATCGAGCATGACCATATAATTGGACAGATAGGAATCGAGCATGATCTCCTTACCTGCCACAAAACCATCGAGAATGATGTTACTCGTTTCCCCGCCTTCCTTGTTGTTATAGATGAGGCTGTTGATCACTATGGACGGGGGCGTGATCCGGGCTATTTCGGCAAAAACGGCCAAGGGAGCAAATCTGTCCGTATACTCTTTGAGAAAAACATTCTGCTTCTTGAGCTTGTCAAGCAGTTGGCGGGTACGTTCCCCGCTGACGTCACCGGTATAGCTGGAAAGCTCCTTGGTCAACGTTTGCAGCTCGCTTTTTTTGGCATCGAGAACCTGCTGGTTGTACATGAAATACCCGGCAACACCCAACGCACATCCCAGAAAGCTTGCCAGAAGAATGGTGTGGACCTTTTTGAGCTGGTTATCGAGACGCTTGGACTGGTAGTTATAAAGAAAATTGGGAGTCAGCTGCCGACGGGACAAAGCCGCGGCCACAGCAGCGGCACTGGAAGTCCTGACGGCAATGGATGAAGGTACCGGGAGGGATGTGGTGATGGAGGTCGTTGCAAAGGGATCGAGAATGCCCGCTTCAATATCGAGCTGCGTACCGATATACCGTACAATGGTCTCGAACCTTGCGAGCTGACCGACAAAAAGAATTTTTTTCAGGGCGGGAACCTTCATGGACGAACGAAAGTGGTCGAAGGTCCGCTCGAGCTGTCGAACAAGACGTTGGACAGCCGGTTCGATGAGTTCCATGAACTCCGAATCGGTCAAGGACGGGGGGGAAGTATCTCCCTGGTCGTCTCGAGTCCCCTGACCGTTGAGGATAGCCAGGGCCTCCTCCATGCTCACCTCTTCCGGCCCAAGCGAACCATCTTCGATATCCAGCTCCAGCTCGATATCCCCGGATTCCACGGAAACGGGTTTGTCCGAACGATACCGCTCCTGGATGGATACGGCAAAACTTTCGACCCCGGTCTTTATCCTGCGGGTGAAGGCCAGAGCATGCTGATGGAACAGATCGATCCTGCTCCATTCCTGATCGACCCGAATCACTGCGACCGGCGGATCGTCCATCCCCTTGGGAGGATTTTCCAGCAACTGGGAACAACACAGGGAAAAGGCTGATACACCGGCAAGGGAAATGCCCGCGGCTGCAAATCTTTCCCTGGCTGTATACACCTGGGCACGCGGAATGGTAAACGCCCCCATTCGGAGCTTGTCGATGCCCTTTTCCGTGCATTCATCGATACGGTAGTAATCAAAAATCGAGACTGTCTCGTCGAATTTTTTCTTGGCCTTGGCTGCCCAGAAAACAGCCTTGGACTCTTCCTTGCCCTCGACCTTTTTCGGTACCGTGACGGTCCACTGATCGATCGAATCGGAACGAAGCAGCAACCAGACCTGGGTCTTCTTCAATGCGAACCGGCGATCATGCCCTTCCTTGACAATGCGATCGGCTATGTCCCTTGGATCGGCGTCATCGGGAATTTCCATGTCGATATGCGCATAATCGGCGACAACATGATTTTTCCCTCCGCCCTCCACAGCCACGAGCCATATCCCCGAAGTGTCGTAGCTGATCCCGACCGTGGTCTTACGGGGATCGAACGTGCCCGAAGCCACGGAAACTTTCGACCGGCTCACGGAGCGATGCTGCTTCGCGGTCTTTTTGCCGAGAATTTCCTTGGTTCCCCGAATCACGTCGAGAAGTTGTTCCGTGGAAGAGAGATCTTTGTGTTGGCTCATACAATCACTTGGTACAACAAAAATGAACTCAAAGCCTGATCAGGCCGCTTCACGTACAAACCCTGCATACAATCCTTGAGTCACACGTGAAGGCTATGCACATTGTAACCGGAAATAATTTTATATTCTGATCCTTTTTTGCCTAAAGGTCAACAAAGACCCCAAAATCGGCTTCACTCCCCACCCGCAGATCTCCCACTCATTCGGCAACGACGTGAGGGGGTTAAAGAACGATCCGGAAGACGTCGGACATGTTTTGCCGGCATCACCAGCTTGACATTTTGGTGGATATGATCGCAATGCATCTGATCGGCCCGAGGTTTCATGACCCGAACATGTAACAAACAGGTACCTGCATGAGCGTCATCAAAAAAGTGGCAACCCCGGCAACCTTTTGCAGCAAGGAATCCCAACGATTCTGGGATATGAAGGGAAAAAAGTGGTGGCTTTGCGGCAAGACTTTTTCCAAACTGGCGTACAAGGCCATCCTCGAGGACGCCTTTGGAGGAGAGGAACACATCGATACATTTTGCTATGATGAAGAACGCGGCCAGATCCTCATTGCCGATCTGACACCGGCACCAGCCTCCGAGATGGAACCTTCCGAGGGGTGATCACCATTATAACCATATGAAATACCAATAAATACCTGTTTTTGTAATTTATTTACCATATATATCGACACTTCCCGGCCTTGCAGGCGATACGCATCCTGTCCATAAAAATCAGTTGAATTCACGCCCGTTTCTGTTTATATGATTGATTACTTGGATCAAGGACAATGTGCTGCCATACACCATGACGTCCACAGTCTGCGGCACACCCAGTGGATCTTCAAACAAAGCGAGTCGATCATGCACACCAATCAAGACCCGACAGGTCTTCCTCATTTTTCCTGTGAACCCGTTCAAAGTACCCATTCCAAGGCGTTCAACGAAACCGCCAAGGCCTTCAAGACCGCATTGGAAACCGCCTGCAAACTGATCAAGGAAATCGTCGTCCTGACCTGGAAATTCATCAAGCTGGCCGGCCTGCGCTTCTGGGAGATCAAAGGGCGCTGCTGGTGGTCCATTGCCAAAGACTTCAGCAGGCAGGGCGTGAAGGCGGTCAAGAAAGACGCATTCAATGGATAAACCGGAACGATTTCGGTATTCCAAGGGATTGATTCGTTCGCAGTCAGCCGTTTTTCCACGTTCACACGCACAATGACCGCCCTTGCGGCCGGTCCCGTTGTCCATCTCAATGCCCGACTGCAGCGTGCTCCTGTCCCATCCTTTTCAATCTATGCCTCGTACAATCCGTTGAACCCAAAGGAGTTTGTCGTGATAAAAAAAATCGTTGTCGGTCTTCTGGGCCTTGTATTCGTGCTGGGACTTCTGGGTTTTATCTTTTTTGGAGCCAAACTGACAGATGTCGTCCTGCCCATGCTCGTGAGCGCCATAGGTATCGTAGCCATCGAGCTCTACTACAACCAGGATGAAGAAGAATAGTTTTTTGCCTGTTCCAAATCCCAAGCGAACCTTTCAAGACGCGGTCACCTTCCAGGGTGGCCGCGTCTTTTTTCATCCACGCTTCTTCGGCTGCCCACTGTGTTGTTCAGCCACAGGGCAAGCCAGCCATGAGAACAAATCAGCCCTGGCACTCATCCCGTAAAAGGTTCACATTCAACCTGCCCTGTGCTAGACATATTCAATCACATTCATGCGTCTTGCCGTCTGCTTGTCTCCCTATCATTTGAACCGATGGATTCAAACGCCGTCTTTAGGAGATCATCCACATGTCCACTCACCCTCTTGCAGGACACAAGGCTCCCCGCGACATCCTGCCCGACATTCCGGCCCTTGTCGCTGCGTATTATGAACGAATTCCCGACACCAACGATCCTCGCCAGCGCATCGCATTCGGCACATCGGGACACCGTGGCTGTTCGCTCAAACATACCTTCAATCAGCAGCATATCATGGCCATCTGTCAGGCCATCTGTGAATACCGCAGAGCCCAGGGCTACACAGGTCCCCTTTTTCTGGGCAAGGATACCCACGCCCTTTCCGAACCGGCTGCCATCACCGCGCTGGAGGTCTTGGCCGCCAACAGCGTGGAAACCAGTGTGCAGGAACACGGAGGCTACACCCCGACCCCTGTGATCTCCCACGCCATTTTGACCCGGAACAGGGAAAAAACCTCCGGCCTTGCCGACGGCGTGGTCATAACCCCCTCCCACAATCCCCCCGAAGACGGCGGCTTCAAGTACAATCCTCCCAACGGGGGACCGGCCGATACCGGCGCCACCCAGTGGATTGCCGACAGGGCCAACGAGCATCTGAACAACAAGCTCATGGGCATCAAACGCATCGGATACTCCAAGGCCATGCAAAGCCCCTATATCCATGAATACGATTATATCACGCCCTACGTGCAGGATCTTGCAAACATTCTGGACATGGAAGCCATACACCAAGCAGGCCTCAAGATCGGGGTGGATCCCCTGGGAGGATCGGGCATCGGATTCTGGGAACCCATTGCCGAAATGTACGGACTCGATATCGAACTGGTCAACAAGCATGTGGATCCGACCTTCTCGTTCATGCGGTTGGACAGGGACGGAAAGATCCGTATGGACTGCTCATCCCCCTATGCCATGGCCGGGCTCATCGAACTCAAAGACCGCTTCGATATCGCCTTTGGTAACGATCCCGACTATGACCGGCACGGCATCGTGACCCGGGAAGCAGGACTCATCAACCCGAATCACTACCTGGCAGCTGCCATTTCCTACCTCTTTGCCACACGCACCCAGTGGGACAAAAGCCTGGCCATCGGCAAGACCATGGTCACCACTTCCATGATCGACAGAGTGGCGGCATCCATGGGCCGCAAGATGGTCGAGGTACCGGTGGGCTTCAAATGGTTCGTGCCCTACCTGCTGGACGGAAGCTGCGGATTCGGCGGGGAAGAAAGCGCCGGAGCCTCGTTTCTGCGCAAGGACGGCACAGTCTGGGGGAACGAATCCTCGCCGAGATGTCTCTCCTGTTCTTGGCGGATGTAATCCGCGA
>CAYWJL010000083.1:0-7736 GCA_964458145.1 uncultured Desulfovibrionales bacterium
CCCCGGGGTGCGCATGGCCCCACCGATGATGCTGTAGGACAGCTGACTGACCGTGGAATAGGCAAGCCGTGCCTTGAGATCATCCTTGGTCAGGGCGATGATGGAGGCCACGACGATGGTGAAGGCTGCCGCATAGGCCAGGGGAATGCCCAGGTTGAGATCGTTCAAGAGTTCAACGCCGAATCCGGACAGGATGACCCGGCTGATGGAAAAAACACCGGCCTTGACCACTGCCACGGCGTGCAGCAGGGCGGAAACGGGCGTGGGAGCGACCATGGCCGAAGGCAGCCAGTTGTGCAGGGGCATGATGGCCGCCTTGCCGATGCCCAGGATGTACAAAACATAGGTCACGGTAACCAGGACCGGATCCGCATCGGCCGGAAAGATTCCCTTGACCATGTCCCCAAGATGGAAATCCAGGGTTCCTGCGAGCACATAGGTCAGGACCATGGCCGGCAGCAGAAACAGCTTGGAAGTGCCCATGAGGTAGACGATGTACTTGCGTGCTCCGGAATAGCCTTCTTCGTCCTGATGGTGGGCGACCAGGGGATAGGTGAAAATGGTGATGATCTCGTAG
The DNA here is from genome assembly GCA_964458145.1 of uncultured Desulfovibrionales bacterium. Taxonomy (GTDB): domain Bacteria; phylum Desulfobacterota; class Desulfovibrionia; order Desulfovibrionales; family Desulfomicrobiaceae; genus Desulfoplanes. Next base: position 578 of record CAYWJL010000083.1, read on the forward strand.
AACAGATACAATGTGAAGATGTTGGCGCTCATGGCCACGCCCACGGCCCCGAAAATGGCCACGGCAAAGCAGAAATAGTATCTGGTCTGGGCATGCTCCTTGAGGGAACGCATGTATCCGATGTTATAGCTCGTGGCCAGAATCCACAGAAACGAGGCCACAAAGGCAAAGATCAGGGTCAGCCCGTCGGCGCAGAGCTTCACGTCGATACCGGGCAGGAGGTGAAAGAGGTTCAGGACCAGGATCTTGCCCGAAAGAACCGGGGGAAACAGGGACAGGACCGAGAGCAGGGTCAGAATGGCCGCGCCGAAAGACACGGCCTCACGCCTGTTGGGGTCTTTACCCAGGAGCCAGATCAGAACAGGGGCCACAAGGGTGATCCCCAGGGGAACGACAAGTCGGAGGCTGGTGACTAGGTCAGACAGGGAGCATCCTGTGAGGGTGGAAATTTTCTGTTCCTCGATGGTTCCGAAACGGCGGTAGATGACGATGACAATGGCCAGGACCAGAGTCGCTTCAGCCGCGGCAAGTCCCATGATCAGCAGGGTTCCGAGCTGACCGAGCTGGGCCGAGGCCGGGGTCAGCTGGGAAGTGGCCACGATGGACAACCCCGCACCGTTGAGCATGAGCTCCACGCCGATGAGCATGCCGATGAGACGGCGGCGCAGAAGCAGACCGTACAGACCCAGGGCGAGCATGCCCAGGGCGATGAGCTGGTACATGATGAATAGGTTCATTGTCTCCTCTTGAATCCGAGCAGGATGGCACCGGCCATGGCGGCGAACAGGACCACGGAAATGAGTTCGAAGGCCAGACCGTAGGGACCGAGCAGGGCCCGACCGAGATCTTCCACGGCAACGGGCGTGGCATTGTTGGTGGTGACGATGGAATACTTGATCACGGTCATGGCAAGAAACGAAGCCGGCACAAATCCGGCCAGAAAGGCCAGTGTGCGCTTCTTCATGGTGGTCTTGCTCCGGTTTCTGGCCTCACGCGATGCCCCGGTGATGACGATGGCGAAAAAGATGAGCACAGCCACCGCGCCGACATAGATGAGGATCTGCATCAGACCGATGAATGGGGCTGCAAGCAGAAAGTACAGTCCGGCCACCCCGAACAGGGAGATGACCAGGCCGGTAAAGGCCCGGACCAGGCTGGGAATGGTCACCGCCCAGAGTGCTCCGCCCAGACAGAGGATGGTGTAGAATGCAAAGGCGATATATGCCATCTTCTCCATGAATATCACTCCTTGTCGTCAAGGGCTTTGCGGGAACGATCGATGAGATCGTACTTGAAATCTTCCCGTGAAAATCCGGCCAGATACACATCTGTGGAAAACCTGAGGGCCTTGGTCGGACAGTTCTCCACACATTGGCCGCAGAGGCTGCAATAATTGTAATCCAGTTCGAACAGAGAAGGATATTTGGCTTTTTTGGGCTTTTGGGGTTTGCCGTCCTCACCCATCTCGGGGGGCAGAACGGCCTTTTCCACAGTGATGCACCCCGAAGGGCAGTTACGCGCACAGGTACCGCAGGCGATGCATGTGGAATAATGGGGCGGCGCATCCGTGGGCACGAATTCGATATGCCCGTGGTAGGTGTCGATATTGTCCACGGTCTGCCTGGGATAGTGCACGGTTTCGGGCTTGGTCAGCAACGCCCGCCCCGTGACACCGAGGCCGATGATCAGCGAGTAAAGCCCCTTGATCGCCTGACGTATGTCTTCAAAAAATGTCATGTCGTGTCGCTTTTCCGGTTGCATTTTTTCCGTCATTCCGGTGAAGGCCGGAATCTTCTGGTTTGAAGGAATGCCACGCACGATTCCGGATCGGATCCGGGAGGATGTGCATTCATGGACAGGCTGCGTATGCGCTGCGTGTCGGTCGGGTTCAGATCTTGACCAGCACGGCCACGTAAAAAAGATTGATCAAAGCCAGGGGGATGAGCCATTTCCAGCTCAGATTGAGAAGCTGGTCGAACCGTACCCGGGGGAAGGTCCAGCGCATCCACATCATGACGAAGATCAGAAAATAGACCTTGGCCGCGAACCACCACCAGCCGTCGGCAAAAGGGCCGTGCCAGCCGCCCAGGAACAGGGCCGTACATACACTGCTGACGATGACCATGTTCGTGTATTCGGCAAAAAAGAACAGTCCGAAACCCATGCTGGAATACTCGGTGTGAAAACCGGCCGTAAGCTCGCTTTCGGCCTCGGGCAGGTCGAACGGTGCCCGGTTACACTCGGCCAGGGAACAGATGAAAAAAATGACGAATCCTATGGGCTGAAGCATGACGTTCCACTGCCACGGCCAACCTCCCTGCTGGGTGACGATCTCGGAAAAATTGAGCGATCCCGAATACATGACCACGCCGAGAACGGTGATGAGCAAGGGCACTTCATAGGCCACGGCCTGAGACACGGCTCTCGAAGCCCCGAGCAGGGAGAACTTGTTGTTCGAACCCCAACCCGCCAGAATGGTTGCCAGGACGCTCAGTCCTGTAAAGGCCAGGATCAGGACCACCCCGATCTCGAATTCCATGCCCATGAGGGATGGACCGAAGGGAATGGGCAAAAAGCAGAGAAACACCGGGGCGAATGCCAGGACCGGGGCGAGCCAGAAGAGGCGTTTGTCCGCGCCGGCCGGAGCCACGATCTGCTTGCTCATGAGCTTGATTCCGTCGCACAGGGTCTGAAGCAATCCGTGCGGGCCGACCTCAAAAGGGCCGGGCCGGACCTGAAAGTGACCGGCCAGTTTGCGTTCCAGCCAGACCAGAATCAGGGCATTCAGGGATACAAAGGCCAGGATGGCCACGGTGAAGACGAGAAGCCGCAGCAGTTCCGCGGGGATGTTTGGTATCATCGGTCAATCTCCGGGATGACGAGGTCCAGGCTGCCCAGAATGGAAATGGCGTCGGCCAGCAGGGTTCCCTTGGCGCACTCGGAAAAAAGGCTCAGGTTGGAGAAGGTAGGGGAACGCAATTTGATCCGGTAGGGAACAGTGGTCCCGTCGCTGACCAGAAATACCCCGATCTTGCCCCGGGCACCTTCCACAGCGAAATAGGTTTCCCCCTTGGGCGGCTTGATCACCTTGGGCACCTTGGCCCGGATCTTTCCCTCGGGGAGCTGGTCCAGAGCCTGGGTGATAATGGCAAGAGACTGGGAGATCTCGTCCAGACGAACATGATAGCGGCCCATGGCGTCCAGGGTATCACGCGTGGGGATGTCGAACTCGAACCGGTCATAGATGGAATAGGGTTCGGCCCGACGGATGTCGTAGGCAACGCCCGAGCCACGTAAAACCGGTCCTGTCGCCCCGTACTTCCTGGCCATTTCCACAGAGATTTCGCCGATTTCTTCGCACCGTTTCCGGAGGATGAAGTTGTCCGTGACAAGATCCTTGAACATGGCCAGCCGTTCGGGCATGCGCGCACAAAAACTTCGGAGACCTTCGATGAGCCACCCCTCCTATGCGAAACGAGCTGTAGGTGAGTCGGGAACCTGTTATGCGCTGGAGGAGATCCTGGGCCATTTCACGATCTTCAAACGCGTACAAAATGGGAGTGAACGCGCCCAGATCCATGACATAGGCCCCCCACCAGAGCAGATGGGATATGATCCGGTTCAGTTCGCAGGAGATGACCCGAACGTACTCGGCACGTTCGGGAACCTCGATCCCCATGAGCTGTTCAACAGCCCCCACATAGGCCCAGTTCCAGGCCAGGGCGTGCAGGTAATCCACACGTCCCATGTTGGGAATGTACTGATTGTAGGTCTTGGACTCACCCATTTTCTCGTGCATCCGATGCAGATAGCCAAGCACCGGTTCCGAGCGGGTGATGTACTCGCCGTCCAGTTCCACGAGTACGCGCAGCACTCCGTGGGTGGAAGGATGCTGGGGGCCCAGGTTGAGAATCATGGAATTCTCGGTGGGTCCCTGTTGAAAATTCTGGGAGTAGAAGTCTCCGTCCAGATTGAAGGTCATAACGGTCGCCTACTCCTTGTCGCCGGAATCATCCGGGTTTGCGGCACAGGGAACCTTCATGCCGATGGTCTGGCATTTGGAAAGGGTCTCGAAGAGGGAGATCCTTTTTTTTGCGTCCTTGATCAGGGGATGAAATCCGAAATTGTCCGGGAGCAGCAGAGGAATCAGGTTGGGGTGGCCTTTGAAATGAATCCCGAAAAAGTCGTAGCACTCCCGCTCGTGCCAGTCGGCACCCTGAAAGATGTCGCTGATGGACGGCAGAACCGGATCCTCGTGGACGGCCAGGGTGCGTAGCGTGACTCGAAAGGGTTTGTCGTACTTGGTGAAATGATAGATGACCTCGAACCCTTCCTTGCCGTCCAGGCCGGTAATGTCCTCGAGAAAGTATCCGGCCTTGTCCAGGGAAGCGGCGGCCTCGCGGAGACGTTCGTGCTGCAGGAAAAGATTCCAGGTCGTTCCCGTGGCCTCGTTTTCACATGCGGCAAGGCCGAAAGGTTCTATGTCCTTGAGCCAATGGGCAGGCATCCAGTCTTTCATGAGTTCACTTCCTCGGGCATGGGCCACCAGCGCTTACCGGTGATTTTCTCCTGCAACTTGAAGACCCCTTCGAGTAATCCTTCGGGACGCGGGGGACAGCCGGGCACATACACGTCAACCGGAATGAAGAGATCCAGACCCTCGACGACGGAATAGTTCTCCTTGAAGGCAAAGGGACCACCGGAGATGGCACAATTGCCCATGGCAATGACGTACCGGGGGGCGGGCATCTGCTCGTAGAGCTTGATGATCGCCGGAGCCATCTTTTTGGTGATGGTGCCGGCAACGATCATCAGATCAGCCTGCCTGGGCGATGGCCGGAAGACCTCGGCACCGAACCGGGAGATATCGAACCGGGACATGCCCGCAGACATCATCTCGATGGCGCAGCAGGCCAGGCCGAACGTCATGGGCCACAGGGACATGGCCCTGCACACGTTGAATATCTTCTTGGGCAGGGCAAAGGGGATCAGTTCCGGTTCGACCGATGAGGTCAGCGGACCTATACTTTGATCTTTCGGGGCCATGTAAAGACACCTTTCTTATAGAAATAGAGGATGGCCGCCCCGAGGACGGACAGAAAAAGCAGGATTTCCAGGAAGGGAATCCAACCAATGGTACGGGGATAGATGACGGCCACAGGAAAAAGATAGAGCACGTCCACATCAAAGGCGAGAAAGATGAGTGCGTAGAAGTAGTAATTGATATTGAAACTTCCCCAGGCGCTCCCCTGTGGAGGCATACCGCACTCATAGGGCATGGCCATGGCCCCGCCCCGGGCCTTGGGCGCAAAGATCGTCGGCACGATAAGGGCCCCTGCGGCAAAGAGGACGCCGACGAGGAGCAGGACGATCAGGCCCAGATGAAACCAGTTGAAAACCATGTGGTTCGTTCTCCTGTTGCTGAAGGTGAGAGGCAACGTGAGCCCTAACCTAGGGAGGAAGGGTGAAAAGAACAGAGTTAATCGACTAAAGGTCAGCTTACCCTGTTGAATGGAAAAAAGGCAACTAAAACCTTACAGGGGTATGTCGATGCCACCCATGGTATGACGGAAGGTGGCAACTAGCGGCAAAAATGAGAAAAAAAGAATTTTTGCAGGGACAGAAAAACCCCAGAAGGGGAAGTCAGACCGAGATAATGTGATTATAATCACATAAAAAAATAAAAATATATATATTTAAGTATATTATCAAATCTTTTACCACAAATAAATAAACGTGCAGCATAAACTTTGATCAAAGGTGTTTACGGAAGTGCAGGGGAGAAAACAGGGAAAAGAGGAGATCTGTTGGTAGCTGTCGCTGGTCGCAAGGCAAGCGTCACGTGGATTGACGCATGCAACCACATGGCAGCGGACTCAACACAATGAGATCTGAAAGCAGGGAGAGCAGGGCAAAAGGAAAACAAAAAATCGATGAACGGTCATTTCGCCAGGGTATTCCGAAAAAAGGTCACGATTTCCGGATAAAAATTGGCAGGCGTATTCAGGCGGATGTTATTGGCACGTGTCGCGCCGATCATGGTTGAAAAAAGAATGTATGTGGTCATGTGCGGATCACATTCTTTGATGGTCTGATCTTCGGTGCCCTTGGCCACTGATTCCTTGAGCAAGCGGAAGATCCGTTCACATTCAATGGTAATGGCCTTGTTTTCCTTAGCGCCGGACTCCAGAATAAAGGGCGAACACCGAAGCAGGGTGGTGAACCATTCCTTGTTGTCCACCGAATACTTGAGAAAGCATTTGATGAAATTGGTCACCGCTCCCAGACCGTCCGTGGAATAGAACAGGCTTTCCTCGAGCTTGTCGTGCAGATCACGGAGAATGGTCCTCTCCACCTGGAGGAAAAGTTTTTCCTTGCTCCCGAAATGATGGGCAATAAGGCCTTCGGTCACGCCCGCTTCCTTGGCGACCTTCTTGTAGGTCGTTTCCGCATACCCCAACCGGCCCAGAAGCCGGGCCGCTGCAGCAAAGATGTCGTCCTTGGCGGTTTTTTTCACCGTATCCCCCCGATCATGCTGTACTCCATGTATTTTCAAGGCTGACAATATACGGGGTGGCTGCCGGGATGTCACCTCACACCCCACAAACTATGTACCCACTCAATATATTGCCTGGAGGGACCAATATCCAGAAAGATCCGGAGTGGTCAACAGTGGTTTGGCTGGCACGAAAACAGTTTTTCTCATATCAAAGAAGGGAGTTGACCGTGTCAGACTTTTTATGTAGGCGCACATTTAAATTTATTAAGCAAGCATTCAGTTAGGTCGATTTATCGTGAGGAAATCCTCAATATCCTCCTCCAGAATGAGACCGGCGGAATATGACGGCTGAAAACGCACGACGTACGATAACCAGAGGAGGAATGATGGGAACACGTCAATGGAAACGAATGGGACTGACCCTGGTCTGCCTGATGCTGCTCGCAGAGTCGGCTTTTGGGGCGGGATTCGGGATTTACGAATGGAGTGCACGAGGAAACGCCCTGGGCGGAACACTGATCGGACGGGCTGATGATCCGTCGGCAGTGGCCTATAACCCTGCCGGGATTACGCAGTTGCCGGGAATTCAGGTGTTGGGTGGGTTTACGGCGTTGATGCCACAGGCAACAATTGATGTTTCGGTAACAAGCGGTGCTCAGG
>CAYWJL010000084.1:0-266 GCA_964458145.1 uncultured Desulfovibrionales bacterium
GACTATTACATCCCTCTGAGTGCCCGGACCACGACGGCCAATCAGTACAACGCCGATCTCTTTGTCTCCTTCCACATCAACGCCAATGCCAATCGCAAGCCCAACGGCATCGAGACCTATTTCTGTTCGGAAAAGGCCTCGAGCAAGGAAGCCCAGCGTGTGGCCGCCTTTGAAAATTCCGTGACCAAGTTCGACAAGAAGGAACTGGTGAAAAAGGGGTATGTGAATATCGAGGACATGCTCTTTCGGTTCGAGCGTCGCAGATA
>CAYWJL010000084.1:358-7611 GCA_964458145.1 uncultured Desulfovibrionales bacterium
CTGGAAACCGGGTTCATCTCCAATCCCGATCAGGAAAAACTGCTCGCTTCATCGTCCTACCGTGAGGATCTGGCACAGACTATCGCGGTCTCGCTTCAGCAACTCGCATCAAAGGGGGTATGATGATCCGGATATTTTGTCTGCTGCTCGGACTGTTGTGCGTGTCCCAGCCGGTCTGGTCGGAAGATGTGGACGATCTCGTTTTCAAGGGATCGGCTCTCTCCTTTCAGGGGAAGGTGGATGAGGCCGCGCAGATTTTTGCCCGGGTTGTCTCCCTGGACCCGGGTAACGAGTTCGCGCGCAATCAGCTGGGGCTCATGTATGCCAAGCAGGAAAAATTCAAGGAGGCGGAACAGGAATTTGCCGCCGTGGTCAAGCATTCCCCGGACAATGTGTTCGCACGCACCTGGCTTGGGGTCTTGCAGTTGAACCAGGGGAAGGTGGATGCGGCCCGCAAGGAATTCAAGACGATTCTTTCCCTGGACCCGTCCAATGCCAACGGCTACTATTTCCTGGGTGTCATGCATGCCGTGGATCATGACATGGCAACGGCCGTGACCTATCTGCGCAAGGCCCAGTCCGTGGGATCGGACGATCCCGAGACCCACTTCCGGCTGGCCCAGGCCTTTGCAGGGATGGATATGCAGGCCAATGCGAAACTCGAGTACGAACGGGCCCTGGCCATCAGCCCCAAGTTTCTCAAGGCCATCAACGGCCTGGGGTGGCTGTGTTTCAACAATGGCGACGCGGAAAAGGCCATATCCCTGTGGGAAAAGGTCCTTTCCATCAGCAGCAATGATCCCGAGGCCCGTTACAATCTTGCCAAGGTCTACAATGATCGGGCATATGCGGCTTTTTCAAAGGGCGACAAGGCGGGGGCCCGCACATGGTGGAAAAAAACCCTGGTCTATGAACCCGGGAACAAGGCAGCCAAATATTACTTGCGTAAACTGGGTTAGCGGGTTAGCCGACAACAATACCACACTTAACTCTTTTCAGGTACACTCAAGTCCTTGAATCAATGGGAGGAAGGTATGAAAATGGGTAAACGCGTAGTGCTTTTCAGTCTGATCTTCGTCTGTTCGGCCGTGGTGGCCTGGGCACTGGGCACCGGCAACAATGATGGATATGTCCAGACCTTTGATAACGGGGATGTCAACTGGGAATCCGGCGTGGTCACAGCCATCGGCATCGGGGCACCGCCCGCCAATGCCGTGAACATGGCCCAGGCCAGGGCTCTTGCCCGGCGGGCAGCCATTGTCGTGGCTCGAAGGAATCTTTTGGAAATCATCAAGGGAGTCCGGATCGCCTCCGAAACAACGGTCAAGGAGTAAATGGTCTCCAGCGATGTCATCAGGACATCCATCAGCGGATACCTGCACAATTCCCAGATTCTGGATGTGGCCTACATGTCCGACGGGTCTGTGGAGGCCACTGTGGGCGTGAGTCTGCGTGGCGGTCTGGCCAAGATCGTCATCCCCAAGACCATGCCCTTCAAGACCGTGGAACCGCAGCTGCCCGTGGAGCCCGAAGTGATCACTCCGGCCCCCATGCCGCAGCCGTCTCTGCCTGCCCCGCCTGAATCGGCACCCGCTGCCGCCCCTGAGCAGGTGGTCACCGGCCTGGTGGTGGATGCATCGGGAAGCGGCGCCCGTCCGGCCATGAGTCCCAAGATTTATGACGAGCAGGGCAACGAGGTGTACGGTTCGGCCCTGGTCAGTCGCGAGTACGCCATCCAGCAGGGTATGGCCGGGTATGCCAAGGATCTGCAGAAGGCCAAGGAACGTCCCCGGGTCACCAATGAGCCGCTGGTGGTCAAGGCCCTGTCGGCCAAGGGTAAGGGCATGAGCGATCTGGTCATCTCCACGGCCGATGCCAACAGGTTGCGGGAACTGGCGCAAAACCAGAATTTTCTCGAAAAGTGTCGGGTGATGATCGTTCTCAACTAATACGGGATGTGATGTGACGAACAACGGGATGGAGCATGCTTCATCCCGTTTTCACGACACGCATTGCAAGGAGGCTGCATGAAACGTGTAAGCACGATGGAAAAAGGGCTCCTGTGGGTTCTGGTCGTGAGCCTGATGGCGATCGTCTCCTGTGCCCCCAAGGCGCGCAAGGCCGTGGGCATCATGGATACCCCCGAGCACCATTACAACCAGGGCATTTCCTTTCTGGACAAGGACAATCTCGGCGGGGCCGCCAGTGAATTCGATCTGGCCCTGGGCCTTGACGACGGCTATGGCCCGGCTTTGGCGGGTAAAGGTCTGGTCACTGTCATGCAGGGTAATGACGATGGTCTGAAGATGATCAAAAAGGGATGGCGCAAGGCCGACGGTGACTGGGAAAAGGAACAGGTCGTCGCCGCCGAGATCCGGGCGTACATCGCCATGAAAAAGGATGGCCGCCTCAGCGATACGGAAATGATCCGCAAGGCCAAGGAGGCCTTTTCCCGGGGCATGCTCGTGAACCGGGAAGCTCCGGCCTTGTATTTCTACATGGGCGAAGCCTATCTCCAGGGGCTCGATTTCAAGGAAGCCGAAACCATGTTCGCCACGGCCAAGAACCTTGGCGGTGATTTCGAGGAACGGGCTTACGCGCGGTGGACCTTTGTGCAAAAGGCCAACCGGGCGGCTCCCGAATCCATGGTGGGGAAGAAGATCGCCCTTGTGGAGAAGCTGAGTCGCGCCGACATGGCCGCTCTGCTGGTCGAAGAATTGAATATCGAACGGTTCTACAACCGTACCCAGGAACCCGAAAAGGTGACCTTCGAGGCACCCAAGGGCATCACCATGCAGGGTGAAGATCTGTACACCAAGAAGGGGATCACCGATATCGACGACAATCCTCTGAAAAGCGACATCGAAACCGTCGTCGAACTGGGCGTGGAAGGGCTCAGACCCTATCCCGATCACACCTTCAGGCCGCTGGCTCCGGTGAGCAGGATCGAGGCGGCCCAACTGTTTCAGGATATCATTGTCCGGGCTACCGGAAAGACCGCCCTTGCCACCGAGTATATCGGGGAGACGAGCCGTATTCCCGATGTGCCCAGGGATCATTGGGGATTCAACGCTGTGCGCCTGTGCACCGAGCGGGGAATCATGAGTACGGATGTGCGCTCCAACTCCTTCTATCCCAAGGAAGTCATAACCGGGGTGGACGCCCTGTTGTCCATGAAGGAACTCAAGCGGGCGTTGACGGTATTCTAGCCCGTTTTGGAAGCTGTGTCGGTGCAATCGTGAGAGACGCACCTTCTGGTATATCGGCAAAGCGGGTGGCTGCACGTAAGGCGTGGTCATCCGCTTTCGCCATGAAGTTGAAATGTTGGGAATTTTAGAAATTTTAGAGATTTGAGAGATTGTGACCATTCAGTCCGGTGTCGGTTGAAAAGGTTTTGAAGGATAGCACCATTCCCGTAGGGGCGGACCTGTGTGTCCGCCCGTCATCGGGATCTGAACAGGTACGTCTGGAGTAACGAGGGAATTATGAAGTTTGCATGTGTCACCAGGACCTTGGGTCTGCTTGCCGCGTGGCTTGTTGTCATCCTTGTGGTTCCGTGCGCGGCATCCCAGCAGGTCATGGTGTCCTGGCCGCTGCTTCCCGGGCAGCAGGAGGCAGATGTCCGCAAGGATGTTCTGGCGGCCGGATTTCTGGAAGGGGTTGTCAGGCAGGCCGACGAACTCCTTGCCGTTCCCATGGATGAGGAACGGGCCGGGCTTTTCAGGACATACATGCAGGACAGGGGCGCTGATCTGGTCCTCGGGTATTCCATTGTGGAAACCACCCTGCATGAAGATCCCCCCTCTCTCGACATGCATCTGGCCGTGAACCTGAATGTTCCCGAGATCAAGAAGACCCTCAAGGAGTTGGGGATCCTGTACACCTGTGCGTCCTCCGTTCCAACGACCATGACCCTGTCCGGGGTGAACGCCACGGATTGGCAGCGTCTCGAAGAGCTGAAAACGCTCACGGGCGTCGACATGGTCGTTTCCGGCCCGGACCTTGCCGGAGAGGGACGTGCTGATCTTGGCATCGTCAAATCCGGCACGGACGCGTGGGAAGGAACCCTGGACGCGTTCGGCAAGCATTTTTCATCCCGGGGCAAACATCTGGACGAGGTGTGGCTGGCCCTCTGGCAAAACTATTTCAAACTCGACAACGTTGTGGCCGGAACCTTTGCCAAAGTACGTTTCAAGGTCGATGGGTGGTACGTGCCCGACGGTGTTTCTTATTTTGATTCCATGCTGTCGTCCTGGAAGAAACTGGTGGAAGAGGCTCATCTGCTGCGCCTCGATCTGGGAACCGAAAGCCTGGGCGGCATATGGGAAGTGCGTACCCGTGACGCGCAGGCATTGCGCGTCCGACTGGAAGGTTTTTTGGCCGACAAGGGACTCAGGCTGGTCTCGTTTGACCATGGGGGCCCGGGAGAGAGTTGATCCGGGTGCGGACAAGGACTGATGGAATCGTGGTGAATCCGAGGAAGATGGAGGGGCTATGAAACGAGAACTGATGATTGCTGCAGTGTTGCTGATCTGGCTTGCAGGTGCGGGTGTGGGGTTTGCCGCAGGGTATGACCTTCCTGTTTCCGGTCAGGCCCGGGTGCATCTGCTTGAGGGACGTGCCCAGGTGGAAGCCATGGGAACGCGGGTGCCGTTGCATGCGGACGATGTTCTTCGGGCCCCGTCCAAGGTTCTGGTAGGCGCGAAGTCAAGGCTGGAACTTGTGCTCGCCGACGGAAGTTTTGTCCGGTTCGCGCCCGATACGATCTTCACCCTGGTCAAGGCCGATGCCGTGCCTGCCAAATCACGTGATATCAGTGTGGACGTGGCCATGGGTGACTGCTGGGCCAAGGTGCAGGACCTGCTGGGTCAGGATGCCTCCTTTGAGATCAATTCCCCAACGGCCGTGGCCGGTGTGGCCGGGACCGTATACCGTTTGAATGTCAAACAGGACAAGGCATCCCAATATTTCGTGTATGACGGCAAGATCAAGGTGGCCTATTCCCCGGTCTCCCCGCCGGTAGGGTCGGGCCCCATGACCAAACCCCACCGTGTCGCAGGACCTACGCGGGTTGCCGGGCCTCACCGGGTTTCCCTGGAAGAATGGATAGTCATTGTGGGCAAGGGGTACCGTTTTTCCATTTCTCCCAAGGGTGCCTATGCCGACCCCAAGCCTTTCGACATGGAACAGGATCGCCGGGATCCGTGGGTCAAATGGAATCTCGAGCGTGACAATGGGCTTTCGTTTTAAAGGGTTACCGTTCAACGACATGTTGCCATCCACCCGAGAACGATGTTCAATCATCCCAACTGGACCATTCCCAATATCCTGACACTGGTCAGAATCCTGCTCACGCCGGCCATTGTCATGGCCTTTGTGGACCACCAGCTCCAACTCGTGTGGATTATTTTCGCCATTGCAGGGTTTACCGATGCCCTGGACGGTTTACTGGCCAGGGCCCTGAATCAGCGTTCTGTCCTGGGAGCTGTCCTCGATCCCCTGGCCGACAAGATTCTTCTCGATACCTCCTACATCTGCATCGGCCTCAAGGGCTGGGTGCCGCCCTGGCTGGTCGTGCTGGTGGTCAGCCGTGATTTCATCATCGTGGGAGGCTTGAGTCTCCTTGGTTTTCTGGGCGTGGACGTTCCCACAAAGATCAAACCCAGCCTGGTCAGCAAATGCAATACCGCAGCTCAGGTCATGCTGGTCATCATCATCCTCGTTGCCAGAACCTTTGGCTGGGACTGCTCCATATGCGAGTTTGCTCTCATCGTCCTGGTCACCACACTCACCCTGGTTTCGGGTGTCCACTATCTGCTCAAGGGAATCGCCTTTTTTGCCGAAGGGGAATGATGCCTGTGCAATCCCTTCCAGCCTGTGAAGCGTCGTCATGAATGTTTTTCCCCCACAACCCGTCCACAAGGAGCCCCGGATTTTTTGCCGAGGTTCCTTTTTTTATGGCCCGGGATCGTGCTTCGCGCGTGTCCTCATGCTGCTGTTCCTCGTGTCGTCGTGTGTGCTCCTGGCGCACGGATCATGCCGTGGAGACGATTTTGAATCCCCCGACATGCCGACTGACCTTGCGCGGATCAAGGAACAGGGCGTTCTTCGGGTGGCCGTGCTTGAAAAAATGTCCCCGCCCTTTGTCCTTGAGAGAAACGGCGTGCTTACAGGGTATGACATCGATATCTGTCGGGACATGGCGGCACAGCTGGGCGTGGATGTCCGATTCGTCAGGGTTTCCGGGAATTACGACGAGATAATCCGGACCGTTGCCGAGGGGAGGGCGGATATCGGCATGTGCGAGACGAGCAAGAGCCCCAGGCGTTCCCAGGCCGTTTTTTTCAGCCATATCTATTTTGTCTCCGGATCCAAGCTGGTGATCAATCGTCTCAGTCTGGCGCACCTGGAGATCGCGTTGATGGATGTGCCCGAGGACAAACGCCAGGCCGGGCTGCTCAAACTCTGTGATTCTGAACGGATGAGCATGGCCGTGCTCGAGGGGTCCATTTTTGTCCACATCACGGACAAGCTTTTCCCCGACGTTTTCAAGGTAATGGTCGCCTCCGAGATGGAAGGTGCCGAGATGGTCTATGTGGGTGATGCCGACATGGCTCTCGTTTCAGGATCGAATTATTATCTTCTCGCCCATCAGCAGCCGGAACTCTTTTACAAGATCAAGGCGCTGGATCTCGAAATCGAGGATCCTCTCTCCATAGCCGTGAATCCCGGGTTGCCGGATCTGTTGCGCTGGATCGACGATTATCTGGAAACCGAGGTGCTGCCGCGGGATATGACCCTCGAGGATATGATCGCCACATATATCGATGTTGCGGATCATGAAGGCGTGGACGCTGCCCCGGACGGATCGTTCGGGGGGGCGGGGGAAGAAGACGCGGTCGGCGAACTCGGGATTATTGTGAGTCTGCATCTTGTCGCGGCATTGCTGCTCTGGCTTCTGCTCGTTCGCAGAAGAGGGGATGTGCATTGGCTTCTCTCTCCGGTGACGGTTCTGACGGCCATGATTCTTGGGGGAGTGACCGGAGGGATGCTGCCGTATCTGTCCGTGTTTTTTTCCAGGCCGGCTTCGGTTTACATGGGGTTCTGGCAGATGTGCGTGCTCCCCATCATGGCCACGGCCATCATCACCAGTTTGTATCGGCTGCTTTCGGACGGCAAAAACAACGACATCGTCCGGGGGCTTCTCGTGGCAACGGTGGTTCTTCTCTTTGTGGCTGCGTCCACGGGTATGC
>CAYWJL010000085.1:0-7606 GCA_964458145.1 uncultured Desulfovibrionales bacterium
TGGGTCGCGAATCTGCCGATCCTGGCATTGATATGGTTGTGCAGGGACTTCCGGATCTGGTCCGGCGTTCCATTCGCGTCCACACAGGAAAAATCCCAGCGCAGCACGAGAAAGGAATTCCTGAGCGGGGTGGGCTCCTTTCCAATGGCCAGATGGCCGAAAATATCCTCGAATTCCTCCTTCCTGGCCACGTCGTAGTAGTGCTCCAGCATGGACAGAAGCAGGCTCTTGCCGAACCTGCGAGGACGAATGAAGAGCTGGGACTGCCCTCTTTCCAGAAGAGGAATCCTGTCCGTACGGTCGCAATAATAATAGCCCTCGGTGATGATCTTTCTGAAATCGCTTATGCCATAAGGAAACTTCATAGGTGCTCCTTCCGAGCAACGGTTGCCCGTCAAAAACAGAAGAATTCGGGTTGTCCCGCTCCCCCGCTATTCCATGAAAATCTGCCTGAACCGATCCAGCAAACTCACCTCGGCAATCTTCCTGTCATGCAGCATGCCTTTCCTGTCCCGATCGAGCATGCGCTCGTTGAACATGGCCTGGATGTTCTCGTAGATGCGGGGTGACTTGGACAGGATCATGCTGAAGCCTTCCCGGTCGACCACCAGACAGCGGACGGCTGTTTTGGCCTTGATGTCTGCCGAGCGGGGCTGACCGGTGAGCAGGGCCATCTCGCCGAAAAAATTCCCCTCTTCGAATTCGGCCAGGCTCTTGCCGTCGAGCTCAACGACAACGTTACATTAAAGAAGCACGAAAAGTGTCGTGTCGATGGAATCTTTGCGTACAATAATCTGATCCTGAAGAAAGCTCTTTACGTAGGATGATCGTACCAGCAGATCGAGATTATCGTCGGTCATCCCCCTGAACAGTGAGATGTTCTTGAGCGTATCGATGATGGCCAGAGTTTCATCCCTGGGCTGCTGATACTCCTTGATAGCCAGTTCACTCTGGGGATAGGGGACGGGAATGTGTTCCTTACGGAACTGGTACCAGATGGAGGTGTTGATCTCATCGATGGCCCGCCTGGCTGACTCGAACTGGCGTACGTAGAAGATGATCCGGTATTGCATGCGGTACGGGCCGTATTCCATCAGCCGGACAATGGGAGACGGCGACTTGAGAATGACCGAGGATTTCTCGAGCACCTCCATGAGGGCGGTCTTCACCCGGACCGGGGGGATGGAAAAATCCACGCCGATTTCGATCTGCCGCCTCACATAGGGAATGGGGCGGTTGAAATTGACCAGGGTATCCCGGGAGATGCTGTTGTTGGGGATGAGCACGTAATCCCTGCTGATGGTCTTGATCTTGGTGTAGCGCCAGCTGATCTCCACCACCTTGCCCTCGTGGGTGGCCACGGCGATCCAGTCGCCGATGGCAAAGGGCTTTTCGATCTGGATGAGGAGACCGGAGATGAGGCTGCCGATGGTATCCTGCATGGCGAAACCGATGACCGCCGTGAGGATGGCCGAAGATGTCAGGATGGAACTGGGATCGATGTCAAAGGTACTCTTGAGGAGAACCACGACAATGATGACAAAGAAAACCAGCTTGGCCAGATCGATGAAAATATGATTGACCTGTTCCTGCTTGATCTTCTTGAGGTAAATCTCTGCATAGCACCCGTCCAGAAACCGCACCACCACAAACCAGAAAACCACGGCTTTGACAAAGAAAAAAGGCTTGTCCGGGATCTCCGTGCCCATCCGGGGGAGTACTGCGTACTCGAGGACGTAGATACTGATCAGGACAAAAAACCATTTCAGAAACCGAACGGCCTTGATGGCGATATTGTAGCGTTTGGAAACAGCATCGAGGCCCAGGGAAATGGCGACATAAATGAGGATCAGCAGGGCGAGAAACAGCCATGCCTCGAAGGTGACCGTTGCGAACTAATCCGAAATGTTCTGGGGATAATCCATAAAATCACAAGTCCATGTGGGTTTGCTGGAGTGTTTTTTTTCTTGTACCCAAGGCCACAAAAAAAGCAAAGGGCCAATACGGCCCTTTGCTTGTGTTCAGCAATCATTTCCAGCTCTGTTCCTCACGCCAGCCCGATCTTTTCCTCGATGTATGCAAAGTCCATCAGCGAGGCCACGAGATCGGCTCCGTGGCGTATCTTGATGGCGTCCCGCAGCTTGCTCCGGGAGAGGATGACTTCCATCTTCCTGGCCACAGTATAGGTATCGTCGCGGACCACGAGGAGGGGAATGACCAGCACCTCGGCACGGGTCATGATGATATCGTTGGGGTAAAGATTTCCTGTCATGATGAGACATTCGCACCCACCTTCCAGTGCCACGAGATGCACATCGGAACGGTCCCCTCCCACAATGACCGCAGACCGCCGGCTTTTCTTGAAGTGGGTCATGAAGTTTTCGACCTGCATGGTTCCGATGAGAAAATTTTCCACCACCCGATCCTTTTTGTCCTGAGCCGTAATCAATCTACCGCCCAGTCGTTCGCACAGGTCTTCCACCCGAATGGCGCCCATAAGGGGATCGCTCGGAATGGTTCCCAGGATGTGGATGCCCTGCTGCTCGAAAAACGGGATGAGCATGGTGGTGAGTTCGCTCATGAAGGATGCCGGGATATCGTTCAGGAGAGCGCCCAGGAGACGATCACCCAAGGTCTCCTTCATGACCGCCAGGTAATCGTATTTGAGTTCCTTGTCGAAACGGTCGATGACAAGAGCATGGAGCCCGAGCCTTTTCACAATACCGACGCCGTCCAGGTTGCAATATTTTCCGGAAAACATGCTCCCTGACCCGGAAACGATCATCACATCCTTGTCCTTTGAAAGCCGCGCGTAGGCTTCCTCGATCCTGGGCATCAGATCCTCGGTCCGCCCGGAAAAGGCCTTGACCATGAAATCCTGATCAACCACCACCGGGGTGACATCCCTGGGATCATCGTCAAGTCCCAGAACATCCTGGACAAAAAAAGCGTCTTCATCCCCCGCCTTGCCATCCTTCTTGAACGGCAGGGCCCCGATGGGCTTCATGTAGCCGACGCGATACCCATCCTTCTTGAGTTTGAGCCCCAAACCCAATGCGACCAGATTCTTGCCCGCATAGGCCGAGGTGGCTCCTACATAGATTCCGTGCATAGTGTCTCCGAAAAAAAGCTGGTGAACACATTTTGAGTGTATCCACCTTTGTTCAAAAATATTCCGTAGGGGCAGGTCCCCGTGCCTGCCCTGATTCGTGCAGCCAGGATATTGGTTGCCGAAAAAACGGGCAGGCACGGGGGCCTGCCCCGACGGGAATGGCATTATCTCTTTTCACCCCACAGGTTCCAAAACAACCCTGGCATCGCCGATAACCGTTTGATGGTGATCCACATAAACCGGGCTGAGTTCGAGTTCGATAATTTCAGGGCAGTCCAGGGCCAGCTGCGACACCGTGAGCAGGACATCTTCCAGTGAGCGCAAGTGGGCTCCGGGTTCTCCCCTGTTGCCGCGAAGAACCGGGAAGGCCCAGGGTTCACGGATGATATCGTGGGCGTCCTGAAGGCTCAGGGGGGCCAGACGGTGGGCGATCCCCCTGCGGTCGTCATCGCATCCACCATCGAGGGCGAACGATATGAGCGGGCCGAATTGCGGGTCACGCTCGAGACGGATGCAGACCGATCTTGCCGTCACTGCGGCTCCCTTCTGGACCAGGCATCCGGAGATGAAAACATCCGGCCAGACACGACGGACACCTTCAGTTATCTCCCAAAAAGCGTCATACACGCCCTTGTTGTCCTCTACTTCAATGCTCTTTTCCACCCCGATCATCTCCGATTGCGGGGAAGCCAGTTTGAGAACAACGGGAAAACCCATTTTCCGGGCCATTTTAGCCGCACTCTTGGCCGTGCGGGCCAGTTTCATCTCCCAAAAGAACAGCTCATAGGCCATGAGCAGAGGTTGAATCTCGGCCGCCTGCAAAGTGAGAAGCCCGGCATGACGGGCATCATCGATGATTTTTCTGATCTTGGGGCTGTCCCTGCGGTAGCAGACTTCCACGGGATAAGGCTTTTGCTGCCACTGCCGATAGTCGCGCATACAGCGAAGGGTGTACAAGGCCCGTTCGAGATGGTCATAGCAAGGGATGGCTCGTGCGGCAAAAATCTGGCGGGCCGCATCGGCAGCCAGGCCACCGGGTACGCAAAGGCACACGGTCTTGTCGGTATGGGCGAGGCTCTCGGCTAATGACCGGGCCAGTTCTTCCATGTCCACCCCCTGACGGGGAACGACAACCACGAAAAAGATATGCACACGAGCGTCGTCTTTCAATCGCTCGATGATCCGGATCCAGTCCTGAGTCCGGCTTTCCCGTTGCATGACAACGGGATTGTGCACACCTCCCTCCCCGGGAACCATCTCCTTGTTGAACGACTCAGTCTCCCGGTAAAATCCGGGCAGGTCGAACTCGCACGAACAAGCAACGTCTGCGGCAAGGACGCCAAAGCTGCCCGAATTGGTCACAATGGCGACATTGTTCCCTTTGGGCAGAGGTTGGTTGGAAAATCCCTTGAGCAGAGCGAGAAATGATGGAATGTCAGGAGGAGTGATGATGCCGGTCTGTTTGAAAACCGTTGCATAGGTCCTGGCGAACCCAAATACGGAATCCCTGTGAAACAATGCGGCGGTGGCGCCCCGTGGTGTGCTTCCGGGTCTGACGACGATCACGGGTTTTTTTTTGGCCACGTCCTGAGCGGTACGCAAAAAACGCGGTCCATCTGCGGCAGCCTCCATGTATCCCGCAATGACATCCGTATCCGGATCATCCCCGAGAAAGGCGAGCAGGTCCGATTCACTGATTCTGGATCGATTGCCCAGACTGATGCATTTGGAAAACCCGAGATCGTCCCGAGCCATGTCCAAAATACAATGGGTCAGAGAGCCCGACTGGGAAAAAAAGGCGATGTTGCCTTGGAGAACCGGCGGCAGGGAGAGGCTTGCGTTGACTCCCCACGCGGTGTTGACTAAACCCAGGCTCTTGGGTCCGACAAGGATCATGCCCCATTCACGGACCAATTGGCGAATGCGTTGCTCGGCGGCAAACTCGTCGGCCCTTGTTTCCGTTTCACCCGGTGCCAGGCATACGATACAGGAAACCCCTGCCTGTCCCAGGGAATCGACAACCTCAACCATGGCCGACAATTTCAAACAGATGACAGCCAGCTCGATCTTTTCGGGCAGCTTGTCGATCGCCTTGCATGTCCCAAGACCACAGACATCTCGATCATCCGGTACCACAGGCACGATCTGCCCATTGAACCCTGAAGCGACTATCCGTCTGACAACGGTCCACACAGGCCCACGTTCATGACCGGATTCACCGATCACGGCAATGGACCGTGGCGTAAAAAGGGGGGCAAGCGATGTCACTCGCATGGACAAAACCTATGGAGCAATTCGTGGAAGACAACGTCAAGGAAGTGGAAAGCCTGCAATGGGCTATCCATTATGAATTCTCGCAAGTCAAGCTTTTAGTCCTGGCGCTCACGCACAGTTCCTTTGCCAATGAGCATGAGACCCAAAGCAATGAACGTATGGAATTTCTCGGCGATGCCGTTGTGGAAATCTGTATTTCAACGGAGCTCTATAACAGATTTCCGGACATCCATGAGGGGGAACTGACACGATTGCGGGCCAATCTTGTCAGCGAACCTGGACTGGCCCGTGTTGCCAGGAACATCGGATTGGGGAATTTTTTACTGCTCGGGAAAGGTGAAGCGGCTCAAGGCGGGAGGGAAAGGGATTCCGTGTTGAGCGACGCCCTGGAAGCGGTTCTTGGAGCGGTCTACCTCGATGGCGGATTCCAGGCAGTGCAGGAATGCATCGGCAGACTTTTTGCCCCCTTTTGGCCGGATTATCCTGAAAAACCACGCCCCAAAGACTACAAGAGCAGGCTGCAGGAACTGACCCAAAAATATGACAAGGCGCGTCCGACCTATAGACTCCTGACAAGCGAAGGTCCGGAACACGCGAAAATCTATGCGGTCCAAGTGACCCTGCCTTCCGGCGAAACCCTGGTGGCCAGGGATACGAGCCTCAAGAAGGCCGAACAAAAAGCCGCTCACAATGCACTTGGGCTTCTGAATAACGGCTGATCCTCACCCAAATATCTTCCAAACGGTGTGCTCGTCACGGCGATGAAGAGTACGTGCAGCACAGAAAAGTCATCTCATGGGGTGGTCACCAGATAATTCGCGTATCATTCCCTCACCAACGCCCGCGTTCTTCATACGGTCTTGGCTTGGTTCATGACGTGATAGGCATTACCGGCCTCCAAGCAGGATTGTACCAAGACCATATCCCCTGCGAAGAGGCCATCCTCTTCGCAGGGGTGCCGTGGTCATCAGCACATGATACCGAACAATCAGGTCAACCAGCCACAAAGTGTTAGCCCTGAATGAGCTGCATGGCCATCTGCGGCAGGGAGTTGGCCTGGGACAGCATGGCAACGGCCGACTGGGTCTTGATCTGCTGTCTGGTGAATTCCGTCATTTCCGTGGCAACGTCCACATCGGAAACACGAGATTCAGCAGCCTGGAGGTTTTCTGCCTGAATGTTCAAATTGGACACGGTCGCCGCGAGTCTGTTCTGCAAGGCTCCAAGACTGGCCCGGATATTATCCTTGGATATGATGGCCGCGTTCAGGGCATCCAGGGCGTTTTCTGCCAGGGACTGCGTTGAAATGGCTCTTCCCTTTGCTCCTTTGGCTGCACCGGTTCCCAAACCAAGCGCTGAAGCCGTAGCCGTGCCGATCTTGATATCGTAATAATCTTCTTTCACATCGTTGCCCGTACCGAAATGAACACGGAGAGCACCTGAAGAATTGAGACCACTTCCCACATGCTTTTCAGCAGATAGATTTCCGTTCAAAAGATAGATACCATTGAAGTCGGTTGCATTGGCGATACGTGAAATTTCCGAGGCCATGGCCTGATATTCGGAGTCGATGATCAGACGCTGGGCCGAAGTATAGGTACCGGTTGCGGCCTGTTCGGCAAGCTCCTTCATCCTGATCAGCTTTTCATCGATGACCCCGAGGGCACCGTCAGCGGTCTGGATCATGGAGATGGCATCATTGGCGTTGCGGGTACCCTGATTGATGGTCGCAATATCCGAACGCATCAATTCCCGAATGGCCAACCCGGCCGCGTCATCGGCAGCGCTGTTGATCCGCAGGCCGGATGAGAGCCTGTTGGTCGAGGTTGAAAGACTGTTGTAGGAATTGCTCAAATTCCTGGACGCGTTCATTGCAGCAATATTGTGATTGATGACCAAAGACATACGAGAAACCTCCTTGATGGGCTTATGTGCGTTTACCCTTACAAAGCAATCAAGGTGCCATCATTTTTTTAATCAATTATTTCAAATTATTATTATCAAAACAAGGCATTTTTTTCCCTCCACACAACGGGCAATCGTCAATTTTATACCCCCATGTCCCATGTCTTGCCGTCAAAATTTCCTCATGGATCCGGCTCCCGCGCAATCATCCTGAATAAGAAGTTAAACGCCCGCTTCCCTCGACGAGCACGAACAAAACCAGGCACAGACGGGAAGGCTTTCGAACGGGCCTCTAAGCCATTACATGTCGGGTCA
>CAYWJL010000086.1:0-1925 GCA_964458145.1 uncultured Desulfovibrionales bacterium
AATTCCACGGGGGGTTCCCATGAGGGGCGGGGCCAACCGGGCCCAGTCAAGTGGAGCCGGGGCTTTGGTGATGATATATTTGGGCATGGAAATGGCGATGGCCTTTTCACCGCTTTCAACCGGTGCCGGGGTGGGGCCGAAGGATTTGACGAGCATCGGTTTGTTGGCTGCAAGCCCTTTGAGAAAATCCATCCACTCGGCTTCGGATTTGAAAATATTCTCCTTCAAACCCACCAGCCATGCAATGGTCGTTGCATGGGAAGCCGGATTGGCCATGACAATCCTGTTTTTCCATTTGGGGTCCGTTAAATCCTGGTAACGCCTGGGGGCCTCGGCACTGGTGACCAGCTCCCTGTTGTAGATGAGGCCCACATACTCTATGCCGAAAATCTGGATCTGATCGTCCTTGCCCGTCCACTCGGGATATCCTGCGGCAGCGGGTGATCTGTAGGGAGAAAGCACTCCCTGGGCCTGGAGCATCTGCATAACGGGCAACGGAGCCTGGAGCACGTCGGCCATCAGTTTGCCCGCCTGAAATTCGGTAAGAATCGTTGGTAAAAATTTTGAGGTGGAAATACGGGTGTACTCACCATCGAGGCCGGTTTCTGCATTGAATGCGTCCATTATAGGCTGAATCGCAGTAATGTTGGCATAAAACGACACTTTGCCTTCAGCTTTTGCCTTCTGAAGCAGGTCACTGTTTTGGGCAAAGGCCACGGAGGCCAGAGAGAGAAACAGCAAGATCATCAACATTTTTTTCATCAGCACATCTCCTTGTAAAAAGGTAATCTTGAACAGTAAAAATGTCTCTTTTCGCGTTTAAGAAATATGTGTTGCAATTTACCAGTCTTCGGCTCTCTGTTATGTCACTTCCTTTCATGCACCTCCCAGCTCTCGACCTCACCCTCCTCCACCTCTTCCCAGCCGCTGAACATGGCGGCGATGTGGGCGGTCAGGGTGTGGCCGGTGGTGGTCATGTAGATGTGGACGATGACAAAGCTCAAAATGGCGAATCCGCACAGGAGGTGGATGGTGGCCACCACCCCGAGACTCAGGAATCCGTCGATGCCCCATGCCTTCCACTCGTTATAGTAATAGTACAGAAAACCCGTGAGCATCTGCAGGCTGAGCAGCACCGCAGTGAGTCCCAGATAGGTGAGCCTTTGCAGGGGATTGTGTTTGGCCCCCCTGCTCTTTTTCACGGGATGGGGTTGGCCCTTGAAGATGCCTGACGAATAGTAGCGCATGACTTCGAACAGCTTTTTGGTCGTGGGCACGTATTGTCGCCATTCTCCGGTGGTGAACACCCAGAACACAAAGAAGATGAACAGGATGATCCAGGTGATGCCGAAGATATTGTGCAGGGAAACCGCCTTTTCAAATCCCAGCAAATCAAAGGTGCCGTGGACCTCGAAACCGGTCATAAGGAGCATGAAGATGAAAATGGCCTGCACCCAGTGCCAGAAACGTTCGAACCGGGTGTACAGATAGATCTTTTTCATGGGTGTCTGGCTCATCTAATCCTCCTTTTTCCGCAGCCGAAGCGAGAAGATCCGTGCCAGGGCATGGATGATCACACCGATGAGGGAGGCCGCCACCAGGGTCCAGCCGCCCCTGTCCAGGGCCGTGACTTTGTCCCGTCCGGGCATGTAGAAACCGGTCAGGTTGTCCAGTCGCCCTTTTCGGGCATGACATTCCACACAGGCCACGCTGTCGGCTTTGGGGGCGACCATGTGGCTGATGGGGAAGGCGTACACACTGTCCAGAAAACCGTATTCTCCGCTGTAGGGCAAACCCACATACTCCATGCCCGCAGTGATGGCCTTGTTCCAGTCGTACTTCTGCCAGTACGCGTCCGATCCCTTCTTGCCGAACAGTTTGGGGATGACCACATTGTTGTTGATGGCATCATAGGCTGTCTTGCC
>CAYWJL010000086.1:1935-7595 GCA_964458145.1 uncultured Desulfovibrionales bacterium
GATGGACCTTGAAGGGGAAGATGCGCGAATTCTCCATGTCCTTGTTCCCCATGGGCCAGGTAAACCGCACGACCCCCGAGGGATCCACGGTCTCTTCGGCGCTTCGTATCTGCATGGCTCCGTTGTACCAATGGTATTCGGGGATGACATCCTTTTCCCAGACAAAGGAACCCTTCTTGGTGTTATAGGTGTCCTTGCCGTAGGGTCCCTTGACCGTATAGGGTTTGCCGTCCTTCTTCTTCCCGGCCGTGGTCCAGTCCCAGACCATTTTGGTGGGTTTGACCCGGGCAAAGGCCGGAATGTGGCAGGACTGACAGGCTACCTTGTCCGTATGGTCATTGGGCTTGGTCCCTTTTTTGTGCGGGGTGGTTGAATGACAGGATTCGCACATGATCTTGGCGCTCAGATCATCCTCGATGAGACTCTTGCGGTGCTTGGCCGCAGGCGTGGAGTAGACCCGACCTGCGATATTGTGCAGTTTGGTGGAATGACACCGGGTACAGGTAAAATTCTGCCCGTCCGTGCCCATGTGCACATCGAGCTTCTTGTTGGGCTTGATAAGGGAGGAATCCAGATCCCCGTGTTTGACCCCGTCTCCCCCGCCACCATAGAAATGGCAGACCCCGCAATTGGTGCGGGACGGGCGACCCACCGACTGGGCCACCTTGTTCCATTCCGGAGGATAGAACATCTTCTTGCCGAACTTCTTGGGTTCCGGGGTGGGATTGCCGGCACCCGTAGGAAATTTTTTGTACGTTCCGGTTTGTTCGTGACAGACCAGACAATCCACAAGGGTCGGATCAGTGAAATCGAAATTCTTGTCCTTCCAGCCGTACCCTGCGTGACATGAGGTGCAACGAGCCTCGTTGCTGTTGATGTTGATTCAGAAGTTGTTCAGGGTGATGCCCGCCTTGCCGGTCTTGCCGCTGTCGTCACTGGGGTCCTTCCAGGTCCAGTGGATGGTCTTGTGGAACTGCAGAGCCGCCTCGGTGTGGCACTCCAGACATGCCCTGGTCACTTCGGGGCCCGAGGCGAAAGGCTGCTGGAGCTGTTTGAACTTGGAGTGATCCGCCGTGATCCAGAGCTCCTGATCCTCCATGATTGCCTGCTTGGCCAGGGTACGCCCCGGTGCGGCGGGTTCCTGGGCCGCCCAGCCTGATCCGGCACAGCCAAGGAAAAGCAGTGCCGGAACGACCAGGGTTTTCACGATGAACAGATACCGGTGATGTCGGTTCATAACCGTCCTCCCTTCCGTTTGCATGGTGCGTGGAGTCGCCCCACCTGCGGGCGGGGCAAAAGGTGCCATGAAGTTAGTGTATGCTTAAACGGAAATGGGGAGTTTCGGCAAGGGTTTTTGGTTGATTGGTGGGGGTGGTGGCCGGGTTGACCGGATTGACATTGGGAGCGGATTGACAATGGGAGTTGAGGGGGAATGTCGGCTTGAATTTCCATTCGGCAGCGGCTAGGGGTTGTCGGACGACTTCAACCTCCTGGAGGGAATATGGGTGCGGACAATGTCTTTTTTCTGGAGCTTTTGGAATGGTTCGATGCAACCGGGCAGGAGATGGTGCATCGATTGCCCGCACAGGGGTCGGGCGAGATCAAGTGGGGGGCCCAGCTCATTGCCCGGGAGAGTCAGACCGGGGTGTTTTTCTATAACGGCAAGGCCGTGCATGTGTTCGGGCCCGGGCGGCATACGCTGAAGACCGGCAACATCCCCGTCCTGAACAAGATTCTGGGGATTCCCTGGGGGATGAACTCACCCCTGCGGGCCGAGGCCTATTTCGTGAACATGAAGGTTTTCCCCAATCTCAAGTGGGGAACCCGCGATCCCGTGGCCTTCAAGGATTCGGAAATGGGACTGGTCCGGCTACGGGCCCACGGCATGTTCAACATCCGGGTCATCCAGCCCCTTTTGTTCATCAACTCCCTCATCGGTACGGTCCCCACCCTGTCCACCGAGGATATCGAAGAGTATCTGAGCCGGGTCATTGTCTCCCGGCTGAACGATTTCATGGGCGCCAACCTGGACACCATCCTCAATCTGCCCGGTCAGTACGAGTCCTGGGCCCGAGGACTTCAGGAGAACATCCAGGATGAGTTCAAACATTTCGGCCTGGCCCTGACCGATCTGTTCATCAACGCCATCACCCCGCCTCCCGAGGTGCAGCAGGCCATCGATGACCGGAGCAAGCTGGGGCTTTTCGACGACATGTCACGGCTCATGCAGCTCAAGGCGGCCATGTCCATGGAAAAGGCGGCAGAGAATCAGGGCTCGGCGGGCGAAGGCATGGGTATGAGCATGGGACTCATGATGCCCGCCATGATGAACCAGTTCATGCAGTCGACTCCTCAGCAAACTTCGCCGTCGGCAGCAACCCAGACATGCCCGGACTGCAACCATCAGATTCCCACGGACGCCTCCTTCTGCCCCTATTGCGGGCATCATATCATGGTGGTGGACCAGTGCAGAAACTGCGGCAAGAATCTGGCCGCCAACGCCAAATTCTGTCCCAATTGCGGCACCCGGGTGGAAAAGGAGACCGGCAAGCGATTCTGTCCCTCATGCGGGGCGGAAAACCTGCCTCAGGCCAATTTCTGCAACAGCTGCGGGGAAAAACTCTAACCCGGAGACAGGGTGCGCTACCAGCTCGGATGTCCCCAATGCGGCGGTCCCGTCGAACTCGGGGAACACGAACATATCATCGACTGCCCCTACTGCCGGGTCAGGAATATTCTTGTCTTTCGGGATCAGCCCGTGTGCAGCCTGGCTGCTTCTACCGAAAATGATACCGAGGACGAATCGACCGTTCTGGTGCCCTACCGGCATTTCAAGGGGTTGGCCTATGCTCTGAACGGCCCTGCCATCAAACACCGTATTCTCGATCTGAGCTCCCAGGCAGGCTCCTTTCCCGGACTCCCCCCTTCACTGGGACTACGGCCCCAGACCATGCCTCTGCAGTTCATCGATCCCGGAAACACAGCCTTGTTCATGCCCGTGGGGGTCTCCAAACAGCGTCTCCTGCAACTGGTGGGATCGAGACTGCTGGGGCTGGGGCCCTCACGGCGAAACATTCCCCTCCAGAGCTTTGTGGGGGATCTGGTCCATCTCGTATACACGCCGTTTACCATTTCCAACACCAGGGTTTTCGACGGGATCACGGGCAAGGAGATCAGAAACTGCAAGCCGGATGAGCTTCTGGACGCAGCCGGTCCGTTCAAGGAGGATTCTCCCACCTTTCTCCCTGCCCTGTGCCCCCATTGCGGCTGGGATCTCGAGGGGGACAAGCAGAGCCTGTGTCAGGCATGTACCCATTGCGACCGATTGTGGGTCTCCATTCGAGGTGGGCTGCACGCCATGGACGTTGCCTATTACGGGCAGGCCGGCGACAATGACGTTCGCCTCCCCTTCTGGCAGATTCAGGTGGACAACCCCGATGAAGCCCTGCGATCCCGCGGCGACATGATCCGTCTGGCCAACCTGCCCCGGGTGGCAACAGCGGCGGACAGGGAAGCCCCCCTGGAATTCCTGATCCCGGCCTTCAAACTCAATCCCTTCCTGTTTCTGCGCCTGGCCCGGCAGACGACAGTGTACGGTTTCAAGGGCGAGAAAAAACGGGAGCTGCACAGCGATTTCTTCCCCTGCACCCTCCCCCTGACCGAGGCCTGGCAGGCCATCTCCCCCCTGCTCTTCGATCTGGCCCACGACAAGGACGAGATGCGCAAGATCCTCATACGCTCGGGCTTCCGGATGACCCGGTGCACGATCCTCTTCATCCCCTTCAAACGCCAGAGCCTGGAACTCATCCAGGAAGATATGGGGGTGAGTATTCCGGCTAATTCGGTGGAGTATGGGAGGAAGTTGTAGGGCGGTTTTAGGTTTTATGTTTTAGGTTTTAAGTGGTTATGTGGGAACGAAGAGGGGACGGGAGATCGGTGTCCGTGTAGGTGTCCGTGTAGGTGTCCGTGTGGTGTCCGTGTAGGTGTCCGTGTAGGTGTCCGTGTAAAGACAAAATAACTCACAAAATAGGCGAAACCAACGCCGCCACCCGCACCGCGAATCTAAAGAAGAAATTGCGGCCCTGGTAATCTGCCAGATCGACACTGCGGCATCTGGTCAGATCGTCCTTGAGCATATCTTCCACCTTGGTGATGAACGAGCTGCTGAAATTGAGGAGCATGATCTCGAAATTGAGGCGGAAGGAGCGGTTGTCCATGTTGGCTGTGCCCACGGCGGCAAAGGCTTCGTCCACGAGCACAATCTTCTGGTGCATGAACCCTTCCTGATATCTGTACAGCTTGATGCCCAGGGGGAGGATCTCCTCGTACCAGGCAAAGGAGGCCAGGTACACGGCCAGATGGTCGGGTTTCTGGGGCAGGAGAATGCGCACGTCCACCCCGCGCAATGCGGCCAGCTTGAGAGCGGCCAGAACCCGCTGATCGGGCACGAAATAGGGGCTGGCGATCCATATCCGATTTTTGGCCCGGTTGATGGACTCCACAAAAAAGAGTCCGCAGGTATCCACGTCATCGGCCGGTCCCGAGGCGATGCTCAGGGTTTCCTCACCCGCCTGCCCGGCCCGGAGCATCTTCCAGGTCAGCCCATGGGGGATCTCTCCCCGCGCCCAGTACCAGTCTTCGACGAACGAAAATTGAATCGTCTTGACCACAGGTCCTTCCACCCGCACATGGGTATCCCGCCACGAGCCGAATCTGCAATGCCGGGACACGTATTCATCCCCCACATTGTGCCCGCCCACAAAAGCGACCTTCCCGTCCACCACCACAATCTTGCGATGGTTGCGAAAGTTGATCTGGAAACGATTGGCCTTGCCCTTGGTCGTATGAAAGGGGGAGACGATCACCCCGGACTCTTTCAGGTCATCGATATACTCCGCAGTCAATCCCTTGCTCCCGATCTCATCGTACAGGAAATAGACCGGAATTCCCTGCCGGGCCTTGGCCTTGAGAACATCCTTGAACGTGCGTCCCAATTCGTCGTCTTTGACAATGAAGAACTGAGCAAGAACATAGGACGTGGCCTTTTCCATGTCCGCGAATATGGACGAAAACGTTGCTTCACCGTTGACGAGCAGATCGCAGGCGTTGTGACGCATGACCGGCATATCCGACAATCGGGCCAGGGCCTTCCAGTGTTCACTCATGGATTCGTCGATGATCGCTTCTTCACGGGCCTGGGAAGCCAGTCTCTCGACCACATGATGAACCGCTCTGTCCCTGGAGGTTCGAAGCCGTACATACCCGTTGAACTTGTTCCGCCCGAAAACCGCGTACAGGGGAAGGCTCACCCAGGGAAAGGTGACCAGGGAAATGGCCCAGGCGATGGCCCCCTGTGACGTCCGCGTCCGCATGACGGCATGGGCGGCCGTGAGGATGCCCGCGACTTCCACAAAGGTGACGATCCAGGCAAAAAGGGTCAGCAGGTCTTGTTCGAACATGTTCGATCTCCAATGTCACACGGGAATCCAAACTCATTGCAAAGGACTGCAGCATATTCGCCTGTGGTGAATCGCACCTCCATCGGGAATCTGTCAATGCAACAAGTCATGATATCGTCTTGTTGTATCCTGAAAAATGTGTCCATTTCGCGTTCAATCCCCGGCCTCTGCCGTCATCCCGGCGAAGGCCGGGATCCTGGA
>CAYWJL010000087.1:0-7574 GCA_964458145.1 uncultured Desulfovibrionales bacterium
ATCCAGACGGTTTCCACAACCGGAGGTCATCTCGCGCCTTCCCTCGGGGTCATCGAACTCACTCTGGCCCTGTTCAAATCCTTTGATGCCGGCCGGGACAAGCTCATTTGGGATGTCGGCCACCAGGCCTATGCCCACAAGCTGCTGACAGGCCGCTTGGATCGTTTCCAGACCCTGCGGCAACTCGGGGGAATCAGCGGGTTTCCCAGACGCGGTGAAAGTCCCTACGATTGTTTCGGAGTCGGCCATTCCAGCACCTCCATCTCTGCCGGGCTGGGCATGGCCGTAGCCAGGGATCTGGACCGGTTGCGCCACCATGTGGTTTCCATCATCGGCGACGGTTCCATGACAGCAGGGCTGGCCTATGAAGGGCTCAACCAGGCCGGTGGGCTGGACAAGAATTTCATCGTCGTGCTGAACGACAACGAGATGTCCATCTCCAAGAATGTGGGTGCGCTCTCCTCTTTCCTGAGCAAGCGTTTTGCCTCCAGGTGGGTCATGCGTCTCAAGAAGGAGACCGAGGCATGGATCAATCAGATCCCCAAGATCGGAACCGAATTGGTCGGGTACCTGAAACGCGGTGAGGACTCCTTCAAGGGATTCTTCACTCCGGGCATGCTCTTCGAGGCCTTTGATTTCACCTATGTGGGGCCCATCGACGGCCACGACATCCGGGAACTGGTTTCCGTGTTCGACAGGGTCAAACAGCTCGAGGGACCCATTCTGGTCCATGTGCTGACCAAGAAAGGCAAGGGGTACGAGCCTGCTGAAAAGAACCCCACCTATTTTCACGGAGTGGGCTGTTTCGAGCCGGAAACCGGCGAAGCCAAAAAATTTGCAGCCTGTTCTCTGCCTTCGTATACTGAAATTTTCGGCAGGACCCTCTGCGATCTGGCCAGAAAAGACGACAAGATCGTGGCCATCACCGCGGCCATGCCCGAAGGAACCGGATTGACCTGTTTTGCCGAACAGTTTCCCGACAGATTCTACGATGTGGGCATCTGCGAGCAGCACGCGGTCACCTTTGCCGCGGGACTGGCCGCCCAGGGATTCAAGCCCGTGGTGGCCATCTATTCGACCTTTCTGCAGAGGGCCTACGACCAGGTGGTGCACGATGTCTGCCTGCAGAATCTCAATGTGACCCTGTGTCTGGACCGTGGCGGCCTGGTGGGCGAGGACGGGGCCACGCATCATGGGGTGTTTGATTTTTCCTATCTCCGTCATATTCCGAATATCGCCGTCATGGCCCCCAAGGACGAGGGGGAATTGGCGACCCTCATGCAAACGGCCATCGACCATCCCGGCCCCGTGGCACTGCGGTATCCCCGCGGCGTGGGCATCGGAGCTGTGCCGGACAGGAATGCTCCTGCCATCTCCCTTGGTCAGGGCGAACTGATAAAGGACGGTAAGGATTGCTGCGTCATCGCCATTGGCAGCAGGGTCCATCCGGCCCTGGAGGCCATCAGGGAGATCGAAAAGGAGCAGGAGTGTTCCCTGGCCCTGTACAATCTCCGTTTTGTCAAACCCCTGCCGCAAAAGGATCTGCTGGAGCTGGCGGGCCGGTTTGCATCATTCGTTCTCGTGGAAGAAGGTTCCCTTGCCGGCGGCATGAGTTCCGCGGTGCTGGAATGCTGGACCGACAACGGCGCGCTTACCGGTCAGAAGATCAAACGTCTCGGCATCCCGGATCAGTTCGTTGAACACGGGGCCCAGAAGGAATTGCGCCGGATCGTGGGCATCGGCAAACAGGGGATCAAAGACGCCTGCCTGGATATGATCGGGTAGGGGCACGGCGCGCCGTGCCCTGTTCCTGCGCATGCGGGATATAAGATAGGAATGTTTTTTTCTCGGTTTTTGTTTTTCAGGGCACGGCGCGCCGTGCCCCTACGGGAATACGTACATACATGTGGTAATCGGCAGACGTGAACCGGAGGAAATTATGGGCATGATTCTCACTATCTGGAAAGGCTTTCACTGGACCTTGAAAACCCTTGTCATCCTGATCAGCCTGTTTGTGCTGTACATAGCCTTCGGATTTTGGGCCGTACCTCCCATTGCCGAATCGGTGCTGACCGACCAGCTCGGCCGGGCATTGTCCCGGCGTGTGACCATCGATGAGATACGATTCAACCCCTTGACCCTGCGGGCGCAGGTTCAGGGGGTTGCCGTTTACGGGACCGATACCAACTCCGTGGACCTTTCTTTGGGCGCACTGGACGTGGACCTGCAAGCCTCCTCGGTGTACCGGGGTGCGCTCGTGCTCAAGCGGATTTTCATCGGTGCCCCCTCTGTGTTCATCCATGTTCTGGATACCGCAGGAACGACCAATCTGAGGGACATGTTCGCCGGTACCGGCAAACAGGAATCCGAACCCGCGGATCAGACGGAAGAGAAAGGTCTGTTCTCCGTGATCATCGAGGATTTCGCCTGCGTGAACGGCAGTGTGCGTGTGCAGGACGATCCCAGAGACGTGACCCATGTGGTCGACAGGATCGATCTGACCGTTCCCTATTTTTCCACCCACACAAACGATCTGGGCACCAAGATCCTTCCCCGCCTTGCCTTTCGTCTCAACACGACTCCCTTCGAGATTCAGGGGTCGTCCATTCCCTTTTCATCTTCCAGACGCACGGAATTCGACCTGAACGAGGCCGGTCTCGATCTGACCGCTTTCTGGAAGTACGTTCCCCTGGGGCCGAACCTCACCCTTGTTTCGGGACGGGTGAGCACCCGGGCATCCCTGGTGGTCGAGGAGTCCGATACCGGGGATCTTCCCCTGAGTCTGTTCCTCACAGGTCGTTTCGAACTGGATGAGGCCGAGATGAACCACGGGCAGGACGGCACGATTCTGGCCTGTAAAAAGCTCGTTGCCGAGTTGGAACGGTTCGATCTCCTGGGGCAGGAAACCGCGTTTTCGAGCATTCGTGTCACAGACCCCTTTGTGGTTCTGATCCGGGAACAGGAAAACGTGATCAATTGGAACCGCTATATCCGGGAGATGGGCGGCGCCACGGCCACCCGGGACGATTCGTCGGGCCCGGTTGCGACGCCTGCCACCACCGACTCCCCCCAGCGGATCACGGTCGCATCCATCATCGTGGAAAACGGTCGGGTCGAGTTCAGTGACACGGTTGTGGAGCAGGGATTTGAAACCACCATGGCTCCCTTGAACATCGATATCAGGGATTTCGACACCAGGGCCGAGGCTGTTTCAAAGATCCGCATGGATGTGGGAACGAGTCATGGAGAAACCCTGGCCCTGGAGACAGATGTGGTGTTGTCTCCGTTTGCCTGCAATGGAACGTGCAGCCTGGGCAATGCGACCATTCCCACCTACGCTCCCTATTTTGCACGGTATCTTCCTCTGGAATTGTACCAGGGAGGGCTCGGGCTGGCTTCCGGATTCGAGGTCGCAACCGGCAATGCAACGGATGTGCGCCTGCACGATCTGGCTATCCGTCTTTCCGGGATGAAGCTGCGCAAACCCGGGGCGCAGAAACCGAGTGTGGGGTTCGACAGCCTTGCCCTTGTCGGCGGGAATATCGATCTGAACGACCAGCGTATCGGATTCACCAACGCTACCCTGGCTGCTCCGTCCGTGTCTCTGGAGCGGGACAAACAGGGGCGGATCGATCTGGTCACACTCTTTGCCGGTGGCGACACACAAGAGGCTCCTGAGACAGCCGCTTCGGACGTTTCCAACGGTTCCGCCCAACCATCCGAACCCTGGATGGTTGCCATCGATCATATCCGCTGTGTCGACGGCAAGGCCGGGTTCACGGACTATGCGGTCAGGCAGAAGGCCGTGAACAGGATCGAGGATCTGGATGTGGATCTTGTGAACGTGAGTTCGGATCTCGGACACCCCGTTGAGTTCGATCTTGCCGCCCTGGTCAACGAGAAGGGGAAGGTTCGGGCCACAGGGAATGTGGTTCCCGAAACCCTGTTCACCAGGGGGCGGCTGGATATTGCCGGGCTTGGTCTGGCGGCTGTGAACCCCTATCTGCCCGCGTCCATGAAGATCGATGTGGCTGATGGTCGGCTCGATATCGCAGGTGACTGGGATCTTGCATCAACGGAAAAAATGTCGGGCACGATTCTTGGCGATGTCCGTATCAACGATTTCCTGCTCAGGGAATCCGGAAACAAGAAAAAACTGGCGGGTTTCGATTCCCTGGAGCTCCAAGGGATCGATATGGGGCTCGATCCTCGTGTCCTGAAAATGGACGGCATCGTCCTGACAAATCCCGACATGGTCCTGGCCAAGGATGAGCAGGGCGTGCTCAATCTGGCCCGGGCACTGGGTGCCGGAGGCGACAAGGAAGAGGCAGGTTCTTCCGCCAATGCGACCGGTGCGACGGCCCCAACATCGGCCTCAACGGCAACCGCGGCAGACACGAAAACGCATCCGTATTTTTTCAAGGATATCGACATAGACAGGATTCAGATTGTCCAGGGCAATGTGGGGTTTCACGACCACTCCCTGTCACCGGATTTCACCGCCGAGCTGGGCACGATAAATCTGGATCTTCAGCATGTGTCCCTGGATCCCGCCAAGCGGGCCGGGCTGAACCTGAACGCCACATTGAACAACCACGCACCCATCTCCCTGACCGGTGACATCAGCCCGTTGCGCCGTCCCGTGGCCTCGAATCTGGTCTTCAATCTGGCCCACATGGATATGACAAGTCTGACCCCCTACACCATCAAATCCCTGGCCTATCCCGTGCTGCACGGGAAGCTGAACTGGAACGGGAAATTCGTCACCGAAGAGTATGTCCTCGATGCCGGGAACACCTTTTTTGTCCAGCAATTCGAACTGGGGGACAAGGTGGAGTCGCCCGATGCCGCGAGCGTGCCCATCAAGCTGGGTCTGGCCCTGCTTCAGGACGGTAACGGGGATCTGACTCTGGATGTTCCCGTGCAGGGACGGCTGGACGATCCCAACTTCCGTCTCGGCGGGGTGATCTTCAAGGCGATCATCGGCATCTTTTCCAAGATAGCCACGGCCCCCTTTGCCCTGATCGGGTCCATGTTCGGCGGGGGCGAGGATCTGAGCCACCTGGCCTATGCGCCCGGACAGGCCCTGATCGAAGCCGAGAGCGCCACAAAGCTTGATACCGTGATCACGGCCCTGACCAAACGGCCCGGACTCCGGGTGTTTGTTGCCGGCCTGGTCGATCCGGTCAGGGACCGGTCAGCTCTTGAAAATCAGGCGTTCATGCGCACGCTCAAGGTGCTGAAGTATGATGCCGACAAGGATGCGGTTGCCAACGTGGAAGCGGTCACTATCGCTCCCGATGAATATGCCGCCTGGCTGTTCGAGGCCTACAAGGCCGCACCGGGCGAAAAGCCCCGCAAATTCGGCAAGGTGGTCCAGCCGAGCCCCGAGGAGATGGAAGCTGTGGTCCGGCAGGAGATCTCGGTCAAGGAAGACGATCTTCTGGATCTGGCCAACCGCCGGGCGCGCGGGGTACGTCAATATCTGCTGGAAAAGGGAAACATTGCCGCTGACCGGGTTTTTGTGACGTCACCCAAAACAGCCCAGGGCGAAGGCGATCAATCCGGTATGCGGGTGGAACTCTCGCTGGACAAATGAGGGCATAGAACGCAATTACCTGTCACTGATTATCATATGGCAGGGATCCCCTGTTCGTGTGTGTCGACTTCTGAAAAATGAGTTGTCACTTTTTGAATCGAGTTTTTGCTCTTTACCGTCATCCCGGCGCAGGCCGGGAGATCCCGGATCAAGTCCGGGATGACGGTGTTGATGAATCCGGGATGACGACATATTCCGGTCTGCATATTGCGCATTGTATCCGTATTCTGTTCTCTGTCCTCGACCCGTAGGGGCACCCCTTGCGGGTGCCCTTTTTGACAGCATATCAAGGAGTATTTCATGGCCTTTGGATGGATGAAATGTCTTTTCACAACCAAAAAGGACGTTTCCCAAGACCAGGCATCTGAAGATGCCGTACCTATAGAATCAGACGAGGCTGCACCTGAGGTGCCTGTTTCCCAGGTTCTCGACCGGATGGACAAGGTGGAAGGAGACATCCGCAAGGTCCTCAAGCGGGGTCGCAGGCAACAGCAGCTTCTGGAAATGATCTACGAGGAACACGGCAAGCGATTGGCCGGAATGACCGCCTATGCCAGGAAGGAGCTTCCCTGTGAGGCCATTTTCGATTTTGTGGAGTCCTTTGTTCTCTATTGCCAGAACCAGGGGGCGGGGTCTTCGTCCCTGGCCCACGTTGCCAAACGATGTGACCGTATGCTCGAGGGGTTGGGCATGGAGGTGATCGTGGACAGGGGCAAACCTTTCGATCCGGTCCGTCACAATGCCTGTGATGTGCGCTTTGATCCCGATCGCTCCGAGGGGGTCATTCTCGAGGTGGTCAGGCCCGGCCTCGTCATTCAGGGCGATATCTACAAACCCGCGCTCGTCGTGGTGAACAAACGTACGCAAGGAGAAGGATGATGGCACGCATTTTCGGCATAGATCTGGGGACGACCAATTCTTGCATCGCATGGTTGCAGGACGGGGTTCCCAAGGTGGTGAGCATCGAAAACGAGAAGACCGTGCCTTCGGTTGTGAGTTTCGATGGTGAGGAGATCATTGTGGGCCGAAAAGCGGTCAACCGGACCGTTGCCTTTCCCGAGGAGACCGTGGCGTCCGTGAAACGGGCCATGGGCAGGGAGGAAACCATCGACGTGGCCGGGCGCAGTCTGCCTCCCGAAAAGATTTCGAGTTACATTCTCTCGTTTTTGAAAGACGAGGCGGGCAAGATACTCGGCGAGGACGTGACCAACGCGGTGATCACCGTTCCCGCATATTTCAGTGACAGTCAGCGCAGATTGACCCGGCAGGCCGGAGAAATGGCCGGTCTCGTGGTGGAACGGATCGTCAATGAGCCCACGGCTGCGGCTCTTTTCTACGACCTGACTCTGCCCCGGGAGACGGCAAAGGAAGATCGCAACGTCCTGGTCTATGATCTGGGCGGCGGAACTTTCGATGTGTCCGTCCTGCGTATGGGAGAGATCACCGAGGTGCTGGCCAGTACCGGGAACACCCTGCTCGGGGGTGATGATTTCGACAAGATCATTGTGGACAAATGTCTGGACACCATCAGGAAAACCCATGGGACGGACCTTGCGTCCCACAAACCTGCCCTGGCCAGACTCAAGATGGCGGCGGAACGGGCCAAGATCACCCTGTCCGCCAAGGTGGATGCAACCATCGAAGAGGACCTGCTGCCCGTGCCCCAGGGCGATCCTGTTTCCCTGAAACTGGATATCTCCCGTGAGGATTTCGAGTCCTGGATCGCGCCCTATCTCGATCAGACGTCCAGGGAGATCCGAAGTGCTCTCAAGGAAGCCAAACTGGAGCCCGGGGACATCGACCAGTGCGTCCTGGTGGGCGGCTCCACACGGATTCCGGCCGTGGTGGAGCAGGTTGCATCCTTTTTCGGAGGCTCGAGGCTGCCGGTCATCGATCCTGATCTCTGCGTGGCCAAAGGGGCTGCCGTGCAGGGCGGGATCATCAGCGGGGAGCATTGCGAGCAGGTGCTCATCGA
>CAYWJL010000088.1:0-7553 GCA_964458145.1 uncultured Desulfovibrionales bacterium
GACAAGAACACGGATGGGGGAGGGCATAGTGGGCATGGGGGCTCGATGGGGATAACGGTTGCAACGGGGGTATGGGTTGGGGTGTGCGGAACAGATTGTTTTCCCTCGCCTCCCGGGGCGAGGGAAAACGGGCAATTCGTGAATTGCCCCTACAAGATAGAGGAGAGCGACCAGATATTCTGGGAATCAGAGATCCGATACGACGTCATCCCGGACTTGATCCGGGATCTCCATGGGTTTGGCGTTGGCTTAGCGTGTTGGCCTCGTCCTCGGCCTTCAAGATCCCGGCCTTCGCCGGGATGACGGCAGAAGGCGAAAATTCGGTTCACAAAGCGACACGTTCTTCCGGGATGCAGCAATCCGGTACTGTCACAGAATGGTTGTTGATTCTCGAACCAGCCAATCTCTTTCGCGATAAAAATGTGTGAGAACATCAGGTGAAGGGGGAAGTTCGAGTTCAGCGCCAAGGTGTTTGTGCACGATTACGAGCTCACGCAGAACCCGGCGCATATCCTGGAATGCATCCCGGCCTGCCAATGGGTGACAGACAATGCCCAGCTTGTCGAATCCGGTCGTAAAAAGGGTCAGATCATCGGGCCAGTCCTTGACGGCTCTGCCCGAGACATAACGCAGCAGGGAACGCGAAGCAAACGAAGCAGCGCAGCGAACCTGGTGCGGACAATCATCCCCCTCTCTGCACGGAGCGCAGGGTTGGACGGACTGCACCACGACATGCCCCTGTCCGTAAGGTCCGGTCTCGTGGCACCAGGCCGAGGCCAGGAAAAAGGCCATCACCGGGACACCCAGGTGGGCGGCCAGGTGCATGGTGCCCGTGTCGGGCGTGAGCAGCAGATCGAGCTTTTGGACATGATCCGCAAGTTCCAGCCAATGGGTCTTGCCGGTAAGGTCAAGGATCTCCTTGTTCACGGCTGGTCGCAGCAAGGTTCTCAGTTCTCGGGCCATGCGCGCTTCAGCACGGGTACCCAGAAGAATGATCGGGCCATGGCCGACCCGGTCCAGGGCTGCGGCCATAAGCAGGGCCAGGGTTCGGATATCCAGGGAGCGCCGGGATTCCCTCCCTGCCAGAACAACGCCTATCCCCCCGCCTTTGGGCCGGGCTTCAGGATTGACCTTTTCGGGAGCAAGGGGCTCGTCGGCATAACCGGCCCATAGATCGACCAGATTGAGGGGCGAGATCTGCCTGTCTGTCGAAAGCCGAAACCCCAGTTCCGCCCAGGCATCCTTGCGCCATTGACCATGTTCCATCCTGTAGCCACGGACGATGGCAGGATCGAACAACGAGGCCAGGGCCATGTTCAAACCGGAAAAATTGAGATTGAAAACCTGATCGGGGTTGATATCCCCAAGGTCGGCGCAGGATGCCGTCATTTCCGTCAGAAACGGGCTGTCCTGTATGGGTTTCCCGGCATGGGCCCGGATAGAGTGGACAGTGACTTCAGGATAGACCAATGCGGCCAGATCCCGCAACGCATGATCCACAACCAGATGGACATGATTGTCGGGCCTGGAAGCCAGTGTAGCGACAAGCCGCTTGGTCTGCACGAGATCCCCGAATCGTGCCAGTTGGATGACCAGAGATGTGGACATACTGTACCCCGAAAAAATGTTACCTCAACAAACACAACCCCAACCGTAGGGGCACGGCGCGCCGTGCCCTTTACCCCGTGCCCTTTACCCCGTGCCCTTTTCACGCCGATTTCACATTTCGGCCCGAACCACCTATCACCAAAACCGTCCAAAGCCAAACATCCCCTGGTCCGAAAAATCACGCTCCCAGCCCGTCATGCCTTGCCAACCCACCCCGCTTCCTCTAAGGCAGGCTACCTGTAATCGGGGGCACAGCTTCACACGCATTCACCCGCTCTGCGCCATCATCTCCCAATCCGGATCATCCCCAAACCATGCCCAAAAACGATACCCTCCCTCTCCCGGTCATCTTCACATTCTGGCTTCCTCTGGCCCTGGTCTGGCTGATGATGGGCATCGAACAACCGGCCATCGCCGCTGTCATCGCCCGCCTTCCGGATATCAAGGAAAATCTGGCCGCCTTCGGCCTGACCTTTGCCCTCTCCCTGATCATTGAAGGACCGATCATCCAGCTGCTCTCGGCCGCCAATGTCCTGGCAAAAAACAGGCAGTCCTACAAGAGGCTGCTCGCCTTCACCCACATTGCCGGCTGGTCCCTGTCACTCATTCATTTCCTGGTTGCGGTCACTCCCCTTTTCGATCTCATCGTCACCGGGATCATCCATGCGCCTGCGGAAATCGTGGAAACCACCAGGTGCGCTTTTCTGATCATGACCCCCTGGACCGTGGCCATTGCCTACAGGCGGTTGTGGCAGGGAATCCTCATCGGCTACGGCCATACCTCCATCATCCCGCTGACCATGACCAGCAGGCTCGTGGCCATCGCAGTCACCCTGGGCATCGGCCCGATGTTTTCCCCACTTTCCGGTGCCTGCCTGGGGGCTCTGGCCTTGAGCTGCGGGGTGATCGCAGGAGCCGTCGTCACCTGGTTCTTTGCCCGTCGGGTGGTCATCCAAGAGATACCTGACGATGATGCAAATCACCTGACCTGGTCCCGACTTCTCGGATTCTATGTTCCCCTGGCCCTGACCTCCATGATCGGACTGGCCGTCCAGCCGGTCATGTCCATCGGACTGGCCCGCATGGACCATCCCCTGGAATCCCTGGCCATCTGGCCCGTACTCATGGGGTTCACCGCCCTGTTCCAGACCCCGTGCTTCTCCTATCAGGAGGCGGTGGTGGCCCTTCTCCCCCGCAAAGGTGCCTACCCGGGACTGCAGCGATTCACCCACATACTGGGCATCACCCTGACCCTGTGCTTTTTTGCTGCCGCCATATCCGGACCGCTCCGATGGCTCTGGTTCGGATGGATCTCGGGACTCTCGGACCACCTTCTCTCGTTTGTCCGATCCCCCCTGATGGTCCTTGCTCTGGTTCCCCTCCTGACCGTTACCATTGCCTGGTTCAGGGGCATCCTGGTCAGCAATCGCCACACCACGGCCGTGACCTATGCTGTTCTGGTCAGTGCATCGGTTCTGATGGGAACGATGTTCACCCTCCCCTTATTCCTGAACCTTCCGGGTGTGGTCATTGTTGCTCTCTGCCTGGTACTCTCCCTGTCGGCTGAAGCGGGATTCCTACGCTTCTGTGTAGCACGAGATGCCGCAAAATAGATGTCACAGAAGAGGAGTTTTTCCCCAAGGAAGCTTTATCTCCCCGGGAACGCCGACTCCCGATCCGTACGGCATTTCAGGAATGACAATGCACGCATCAAGAACGTAAAAAACCGACCCACGACACGGTCATGGGTCGGTTGGCAAAGTCTTTTCGAGCTCTCCCCCAACATATAACACAAGCTTGTTTCGTCCCGGAAGCTCGATATACTCCGAAAAGACGAAACATCATCCCCGTTTGTTCACGAATCGACTGGAAATGGGGGTGACATTGGCTGCATTGCGATACCCGCCATACCGCTTGTTCTGCCCACGAACCCGCAAAATTTCCTTTTTGAGAAGTCCCTGAAGATCACGGGCCTCCCTGGTGAGATGAGTTTGCTGGTTCTGCAGTTGTTCGAGCTTGTAGCGAAGACCGTTGTCCGATTTCGAGGCAAAGAGACGATCCAGAAGCTCCTTGCGTTCCCTGGCCAGGGCTTCGGCACCGTCCACATCCTTTGCCTTGAGACAACCAAGTTCCCGCTCACCGAGGTCGAGGGCCTGCTGAAAAATGTCATCGCTATCTGCCATTACATCCCCATGATGATACGATATCCGCAGTGTGTATCCAGCATTGTGCGTTTCTACTGAATACTTTTTTCCAAATCCTGAACAACGGGTATCCATTTCTCGACCACAGGCAGAAATTCGTACTCCAGAAGATCAGCCAGCAGCACCCAGTCCTCGTTCTCCTGCACTTCGATCATTTCGGTCAAAAGACTCGAAAAGGTATCCAATGCTTCACCCAAGGCGTTGCTGGCCGGCAGGGCGAGCTCGTCCTGAAGACTTCCGACCATTCCCAGAAAACCACGTGCCACCTCAAGAAGATCCTGATACATGTCGAGGGCTTCCAGATCTTCGGCCTGCCGGAACAAAGCGGCAATCTGCTCGGCTCCCTGGCTCATGAGAGGAATGACCTTGGCCATTTCCTTGACGATCTGCTGACCCATCTCATGCTTGGACACGGAAACGATCTCGATCTTTTCGAGTTCATCACTCTCGATATCTTCTGCCTGATGGGGATAAATCTCGGAAAACACTTCGTCATTGACCAGCACTTCGGTGACGATCCGATTCTGGAAGTGCTCGCTACCCGTGACCTTGTCGAGCAATTCCTCCAGGTTTTCGAAACTGCTCAAAGAATATTCCGATTGCTGCCCATCGATAATTATCATCAGTTGGTCCTCCTTGACCCTTGCATTGAAAGGTAAAATATTGACATCTCGTCTCTGAACATCAAAATTCATGCCGTTTCCTTCACACGGACATATTCACACAGCGACCCGACAAGCTCATCATACCTGGCAAGCAGGGACATGAGCTCGTCCAGACTATCTGCACTCACGTCCTGCGTCTGATAGGTCCATAGAAGGCCAAGCATTCCAAGCCATCGACTTTGTTCAAAAGTGGTCTGTATCCGCTGCCATGTGAGCATGAATTTCCTGTTCATGGCCTCGGATGGCATCCGTCTCAGCAGGACAGTCTGCTCCCGGAACAATTGGAGCAGCCCCCGGCATCGGATCAGGGTAGTGGCGATGGCTTCACGGGTCGTTTCGGTCAGAGGGTAGGACCGGGGAAGTGAGACAAAAGACTCTCCGTCAAGGAAATGACGATAGTACCATTGCTGGATGCGGACCCAGGAGACACGATCGTTCTCGTCTCCGGTCAACGACACCAGGTTCATCATCCCGTGATCAAGCAGTGTTTTCCACCCCCTGGCCCCTTTACCTGCCTGCATCTTCCAGGTTCCAGTGACAAGAAAGCCGTCCACGAGTTCCCCCACCAGGCCAGGCTCGATGATCCGACGGCAACCATACTCATGGTCGCAGGTCGAAGAAAAGGGGCAGGGATGACAATCCATGTCCGGCTCCAGGCAGACACAATTCTCCTGATAGGGTCCCGTATCCCAGGGCTGGGCCGTGACGAGAAAAATGGCTACGATAGGGATGCCGAGACCGGCTGCCATATGCATGGTCCCGGTATCGTTGGTGATCAGGAGCCTGGTTTGGCATAGTACGCCCGCAAGCTGGGCAAGATCTGTCTGTCCTACCATGTCCACCCGTGGAGCATGGGTCATGGATGCGTATTTTTCCCCGAGGTGCTTCTCGTTCACGGCACCGATGATGACCGGGCACAGCCTGTGCCTTTTCCATAGATGGTCACCCAGCCGGGCAAAATATTCCACGGGCCACCGACGAACATCCTGGCTGGCTCCCAGCTGAAACGCCATAAAGCCCTTGCACTCAGGAGGCGATTGTTCCGTGAGGCGATCCTCGCTCCAGGAAAGGATGTCCGGAGCAGGGTCCTTGAGGCGGGGCCGGTCTCCCTTGGATTTCAGATGGGCCACACGGACCATGACGTCCACCAGATTGAAAGGGCTGCATCCACGAAGCCGCGAGGCAGCCTGGAGAAAATTGGCCCATGGTGACGAGTACAGCCCGAAACCATGGTCATCGAGCCCGAAACCGAGCTGTCCGGATGGCGCATAAAGCCGTCCCAGAAGTCTCGAGCTCAGGCTCGGCGTCAGATTGACAACATTGAGTTCACCGTGGTCCTCGCTTGCAACAAAAGCGCAAAGAGTCTTCAGAGCTGTTGTCCACGGGCCATCGATTGCCGCCAGAAGCCGCGCCGCAGGGAGGGGAAAAACCCGGTCCACATCAGCAAGCAATTCAGCGGCTTTGGCAAATTGCTCCAGACAGACCAGAAAAACCCGGTCCCCCAGACGTTTGTACCCGCTGAGCACGGGCTGGGTCTGGATAAGATCTCCGAATCGTGTCAGGTTGATGACGAGTGTCGTACGCATTTGCCCCCTCTAGCCCATATTGAATTGCCTGACAATCTGGAGTATATGCATTCGCTTTGTGGTCATCAGCCGCCTGTACGGCATCCCACATCCACAGCGATCACCATGCGACCACACCACCAATCGCCACCAACAATGCGGAGGATCTATGGCTCTTTTCACCAATCAGGAGGCTTTGGACTACCATTCACAGGGACGCAAGGGAAAACTCGAAGTCATTCCCGTCAAACCCTGTGCAACCCAGAAACATCTTTCCCTGGCCTACACCCCGGGGGTTGCCCAAGCCTGCCTGGCCATCAAGGATGACCCGTCCGTTGTCTATGAGTACACCAACAAGGGTAATCTCGTGGCTGTAGTCTCCAACGGTACGGCCGTGCTCGGACTCGGCAACATCGGCCCCATGGCCGGCAAGCCTGTCATGGAGGGCAAGGGTGTTCTGTTCAAGGCCTTTGCCGACGTGGATGTCTACGACATCAACGTCAATCAGCCCGATCCGGACAAGATCATCGAATTATGCACCATGCTCGAGCCCACCTTTGGCGGGATCAACCTCGAGGACATCAAGGCCCCGGAATGTTTCTACATCGAGGAAAAGCTCATCGAATCCCTGAACATCCCGGTTTTCCATGACGACCAGCACGGCACCGCCATCATCTCGGGCGCGGCCCTGGTCAACGCACTGGAAATAAGCGGGAAGAAGGCCGAAGATATCAAGGTCGTGGTTTCCGGTGCCGGGGCCGCAGCCATTGCCTGCGCCAAGTTTTACATGAGCCTGGGTGTACGCAACGAAAATATCTTCATGTACGATTCCCGGGGACTCATCTACGAGGGTCGCGAAGGCATGAACCCCTACAAGGCCATCTTCGCCCAGGACAAGAACTATGGGACCATGGAAGA
Organism: uncultured Desulfovibrionales bacterium; assembly: GCA_964458145.1. Classification (GTDB taxonomy): domain Bacteria; phylum Desulfobacterota; class Desulfovibrionia; order Desulfovibrionales; family Desulfomicrobiaceae; genus Desulfoplanes. The sequence goes on from CAYWJL010000088.1 coordinate 6,961, forward strand.
GGTCATCAAGGGCGCGGACCTGTTCCTGGGCGTCTCGGTCAAGGACATACTGACTCAGGACATGGTCAAATCCATGGCCGACCATCCGGTCATCTTCGCCATGGCCAATCCCGATCCCGAGATCACCTTTGACGCGGCCCGCGAAGCACGCCCCGATTGCATCATGGGCACGGGTCGGTCCGATTACCCCAACCAGATCAACAATGTCTCGGGCTTCCCCTTCATCTTCAGAGGCGCCCTGGATGTTCGGGCATCCACAATCAACGAAGAAATGAAGGTCGCAGCCGCCAAGGCCCTGGCCAAACTGGCCAAGGAAGAAATCCCCCAGGAAGTCCTGGATGCCTACGGCATGGAGTCCATGACCTACGGCCCGGATTACATCCTGCCCAAGCCCCTGGATCCCCGCCTCATCCTCCACGTGGCCCCGGCCGTTGCCCAGGCGGCTATCGATTCCGGCGTAGCCCGTATCACCCTGGACATGGACGCCTATGTCGCGGATCTTGAGACAAAGATGCACGCCTCCCTGCGGCGCACCGAAGCCGCCATTGCCAGCGACGATCTGGGTTTCTAACCAGCCATCGATCACATTGTTC